>JBHPGK010000098.1:0-12848 GCA_042570605.1 Candidatus Zhuqueibacterota bacterium | reverse complement strand
AAAACAGGAATAAATGCTGTACTGAACATACTGCTGACGCTTAGATTTTTGTTTGCAAGACTGTTAAAAACCGGCAGTATCAGCACTGCTGTGAAAATACTTAGTATTGCAGATATTGAGATCAATATGCTCGATTCACTCCAGAACTGGCGGATCAGGTTGTTTATGCGGGCTCCATACAGTTTCCTGATACCGATCTCCGTAGTTCTTGAAGATGCTCTCCCGATTGAAAGGTTAATGAAATTTATGCAGGCTAAGAACAAAATAAGTATTCCGATACCCGACATAATATAAGATTTTCTTATACTACTTTGATTGCTGCCGCTTAACTCAGGTGAATTCAAATAAATATCTTTTATATTCTGAAGACTGAAAGTAATTGTTTTTCCTTTACTGTTCCAGGTTCCATTTTGTTTTCTTCTTGCTTCCTGCTCCGCAAAATACTGTTTAACGAATACGGGTAACCGGTCTTCGATCTGTTCAGGGGAGTATCCCTTTTTTAACTGAACATAAATATTTACCCCATAATCCCAGTTATTCAGCGATTCGGGACGGAGAGCAGATAGAATTAGATCGAATTTAATGGTTGAATTTGAAGGGACATCTTCACATATGCCGGCAACTGTAAATTCTCCGGTAAATCTACCGAAACCTAATTCAAGCGTTTTTCCCAAAGCATTTTCACTGCCGAAATATCTCACAGCTGCAGATCTTGTTAGTATTATATTATCACCGGAACCAAGTAAAGATTCAGTGCTGCCCTGGAGCATTTTAAATGAGAACATTTTGAAAAAATCGGGATAAAAATGGGTATATCGTTCCTCGAATAATTCCCCTTCATTCCGTAATGTTGTTGTTCCGATATGAAATCCGGAGTAGTATTCAATTTCGGGAAAATATTCTTTCATTGTATGTCCCATTGCCACGGGGATATTTCTCGTGTTTGTATTATGATAGTTATCTGTTTTGATAACTGAATAGATCAGGTCGGCATTCTCATGAAATCTGTTGTAAGACAATTCGTCGGTAACAAATAGTGTAATAAGGATGGCGCTCGTAAATCCTAAAGATAACCCGGCAATATTGATAAAGGAAAACATTTTTCCCCTTTTAAAATGCCGGAAGCCGGTTTTTAAATGGTTTTTAAACATTGTCATACTCCATAATAATAGATCATAATAAAATTGCGGAATGGAGAAGAGCACCTGCCTCCAATACCAGAAGCCGGATAACAGTCTGCCTTTTTTCTTATAATTGATATCATAGATCTCTCTCAGAGCCTCTTTGTAATCATACTCCTTTTTGTACCGGGTTAGCAATACGAAAAGCTTTTCTGCAATAACGGGAGGTTTATTTTTCTTATCGTTCATAGATACCTTTGCTTATATATTAATGATAACTGATCACTCATACCGGATCAAATCCACAGGGTTTGCTGAAGCAGATTTTAAGACATTATAGATAACTGTTAATATTGATATAAGAATTGAACCTGCTCCGGCAAATATAAAATACAGAATTGTAATATCTATTCGATACGGATAATTTTCAAGAAATGCATTTATGATTTTATATGCAGCCGGCCATGCCAGAAGGTTGGAGATCAACACAAGTCCTGTTATCCATTTTAAATTCAAGCTTACAATCTGACCTGTTTTTGCACCGAGGACTTTCCGTATACCGATCTCTTTAATCTGTCTCTGTAAAATTATCAGGGATAATCCGAATAATCCCATACAGGCAATAGAGACCGCCATTATTGAAACATATTTGAGGATAGTACTCCATTTTCTTTCATAAGAATATATATTTTTTAATGCTTCTTCCTGAAAATAATAAGAAAACGGTTTATCGGGGCTGATTTCTTCCCATGTGTTCCTTAAAAAAGCGACAGTCTCTGAAATATTTTCAGTTCTCACCCTTACTAACATCCTGCTGAATACATTTCTGTTAATCGGCTTTATAAAGTGCATTGCAGGTAAAAGAACTCTATCCATGGGCCCATAATGAAAGTCCTCTGCGACACCTATTATTTTGACATTTCCAAGAAATCGTTCTTCCGGCTCATGTCCCATTTTTTTTGTCATTACATCAAAAATATCAACCTGAACCGGAAAATCCAATTCAAAGTATTCCAAAAATCTTTCATTGACAATTACTGCGTCCGGATCTTCCGGGGAATCAACACGAAAATCTCTCCCTTTTACAATATTTATGTTCAGCGCTCTAAAGTAGTTATTATCTACACGTGCCCAGTGAACATCTCCATTATAAGGCGCAACACTGAAACCAAAACGGTGACTGGTTGCTGTGAAACTTTTGATGCTGTTATTCTGTGAGATATTATTATGAAATAAATTGACGATCCTGCTTGCCGCAGTTTCATCATTTACCTCCTGAACCAGAACAGCAATTAAGCCCTCTTTATCATATCCCACGTCTTTCTTTATAAGATGCATTAACTGCGCATTGATCGCTACAGCTACAATAATCAACAAAACAGATATTGAAAACTGTCCGGTAAACAGGATTTTCGTGATCGTATTTTTACTTCTGATATTCAGTTTACCTTTTAAGACATCCACAGGATTGAAAGACGACATCATCAGCGCGGGATATATTCCTGTAAGTATTCCAAGGATAATAATAAAAAAGATAATATTTATGAAGTGATCAAAGACTATCAGGTTATCTAAAGTAAGATGCTTATCAGTTAATTCATTAAATATCGGGAGTATAAAAAGTATAAAAACAAATCCGGTGACAAGCGATATAAATGTAATAAAAACCGATTCAATAGCGAATTGCGCCATAAGTTGTTTTTTTAATGCACCAATTACTTTTCTGACACCAATTTCCTTCGAACGTTTAGAAGATACCCCGATCGATAAATTCAAATAATTAAAACAGGCAACAAGCAATACAACAAAAGCGACAGCAGAAAGTACAAATGAGGTCATCAATCTCTGATTGCCATAAATTTTTCCAAATATCTGAGTATTTAAATGAACATCATCCATCTTTTGCAGACCGAATGTATACGGATTCCCGCTGCCGTTCCATCTTCCTTGATTCCTTCTTTCCTTGATAGCCGTTCCAAAATATTTTTCAGTAAATTCATCAAATCTATCTTCAATATTCTCAACACGCGCATTCGGAAAAACCTTTACATATATATCAAACCAATGTGAATTCCATTCGTTAAGAAGATCAGGAACTTCTGTCATAAATGAAATATTTTCAATATTTATTACTGCATTAAACTGAAGAGTAGAATTGGATGGGATATCTTCAGCAATTCCCGAAATAATAAAATCCATTTTTTTCTGCCCGCTCAAGATACTGACGGTCTTACCGACGGGATCCTCACTGCCAAAATATTTTTTTGCCAGGATTTTTGTTATCACCATACCTGATTTGTCTTTGATTGCGGTCCCGGGGTCACCGGAATATAATGGAAACGAGAACATCAGGAAAAAGGGTGTGTCGGCTAATGAGATTCTCTCTGTAAATATTTTGTTGCCATACCGCATAACCACTGAAGAACCGTGAGCAAATCTTGTCTGGTATTGTATTTCAGGGAAAAAATCCGGAAGAGCAGCTCCAAGCGCCGGGGGCAATGTGCTGATCATATTCCTTACACCACTGCCGGATTCATTGAAATACACTTTTAAAACCCTGTACAATTCATCTTTATTTTTATGAAATTTATCATATGACATTTCATCGGAAACAAAAAGAAAAACCAGTAAACAGCATGACACTCCTATAGCAAGCCCTGCAATACTAATGCTGTTATTCATCTTGTATTTAAAAATATTCCTGAATGAAATTTTGATATAGTTTTTTAACAGTATTGTACTCCATAAAAATAGATCATAATAAAATTGAGGTATGGCACCGAGCACCTGTCTCCAGTACCAGAAGCCGGATAATAGTCTGCCCTTATCTTTGTGATTGATGTCATAAAGCTCTCTCAGAGCCTCTTTGTAATTGTATTCATTTTTATACCGTGTGAACAGTACAAAAAGTTTTTCTGCAAAAAAGGGAGGTTTATTTTTCTTTTTATTCATAATTACACTTCATCATTTATCCCGCCGAAGGCGGATTGGTCATTTGTCATTGGTCATTGCCTACTCATACCGCAGTGAATCGGTCGGGTTTGCACGTGATGCTTTAATTGTCTGAGATAAAACCGTTAGCGAAGTAACTGCCAATGCAATTATTCCGCCCAAAGCAAATATATCCCAGGAAAGATCTATCCGATATGCAAAATCTTCCAGCCATTTACTCATAAGATAGTAGGATACTGGAACAGAAATAATACATGCTAAAACTATCCAAACGACCAAATCCTTAATAAGGAGCCATATTACCCCGGAAATTGACGAACCCAGGACTTTACGAATTCCAATTTCCTTTGTCCGGCGTTCAAGCGAAAATAATGTTAATCCAAAAAGCCCCAGGCTTGCAATAACGGCTATAAGAATAGAGAAATACTTAAATATATCACCCATTCTCTCTTGGGAGGCATACATGCTTTCCATATCTTCCCTGAAAAAACCAAATTCAAATGGTTCATCCGGAACCACCTTTTTCCATGTTGATTCAATGAACGCAAGTGCAGATGGAGCTTCATCCGGTTGAAATTTTATAATGGCATTATCCGGCGGTTCATCGTTTAAAAAGAGCATCTGCGGCCAAATCTGCCTGGTTAGAGAGTGAAAATTATAGTCTTTTACAACCCCAATAATTGTACGCTTATTATCAAGACTGCCGATAGTTTTGCCCACAGCCGATCCGACATTCATAACCTTTTCAGCCGTCTCATTAATGATAACGACCTTTTTATTTAAGCCTTTGTATTTTATATAATAATCTTCACCGCTGACAATTTTCAGACCTAATGTTTTGATAAAGTCATGATGTATAAAGTTCATTCCAAAGACTATTTTTTCATCTGTTCCTTTTCCTTCCCACTCTGATCTTGTACCATCCGAATAACTGCTGTATGGAAGATTAATTGATCCGGTCACACCGAGTATCAGGGTTCCCTGAAGCAGTTCATTTTTAAGAATGGGATACATATTTTTTGTCTCACCCCGCAGCCTGATAAAAGCGAACCGGTCTTTATCGATCCCTGTATCCGCTGTTCTCAAATGAACCAGCTGTTTATAAACAGTGATCGTACTTGCTAAAAAGACTGAAAACACCGTAAACTGGAAGATCACAAGTATCTTTCTTAGTGATAAAGCTCCTGAACCGGACATTTTTATATTTTTTAAAATAGATACCGGTTTAAAGGAGGAAAGGACTAATGCAGGGTAACTTCCGGCTGCTAATCCGGATAAAACCGTAATTAACACAATTAAAGCAAAAAACTCAAGGTTTGTGCCAAAGTTTAGGGACAGATCCCTCCCCGCAAGAGTGTTAAATTTCGGTATAAAGAACTGGACCAGTATTAGAGCTGTCAATAAAGAAAAGACCGAAAAGATAATTGATTCCGTAAAAAACTGCCTGATAATATTCCCCCTTTGCGCTCCTACGACTTTTCTCATACCTATCTCTTTTCCACGAAGCGTTGACCTTGCCGTGGAGAGATTCATGAAATTAATACAGGCAACCAAAAGAATAATAAAAGAGATCGCTGAAAAAAGACGGATCAAATATCGATTGGAATTAAGCGATCTGTCGTATCCAAAATGTGAATTAAGATGAATACCTTTTAATGGTTTCAACATAAATTCAGCACGGGGGGAATTCTGAAACCTTTCCAGGTACTGGGGATATTTCTCTTTGATTTCAGACTCATACTTTCTATGACGGAGAGCGGACATCTTTTCATTTACATCAGGGATTGATGCGTTCTCATTTAAAGTTACAAAGGTATACAGGTTATTTGTCCAGGATTTCATTACCATATTATTTATTTCCAACAGCTTATATGGTACCAGCATGTCAAAACTCAGAGATGAGTTCGAAGGAACATTTTCAAATACACCCGTCACTATCACATCGATCTTTTTATTCAGAGTTAATGTTTTTCCTAATGGAGATTCTTTACCAAAATACTTATCTGCAATGTCTTTTGATAACACTATGGAATTCGGGCTCTCCAATGCCGAAGTTTTAGCCCCTTCAATAAAAGGAAAGGAGAACATTTCTAAAAAGAACGGATCGACTCCCCTGACACCAAATTCAGAAAAAGTATTCTCCCCGTATTTGACTAAAAACCTTCCCCACGATGCCAATCTGACAGCATTTTTGATATCTGGAATTTCCTCTTTTATTGCCGGCGCCATGAGATGTGACGTGACGGTAACATGAAAAGGAACAGTTTTGCTTGCCTGTATCTGATCCTGTTCTATCCTGTATATATCGTCCGCATTCTCATGAAATCCGTCATAACTATATTCATGTAAAACAAATAGTGAGATCAGTATACATCCTGCTATACCTATTGCAAGATTGAAGATATTAATAAATGAAAATGTTTTGTACTTCAGTACATTTCTGATCGTGATCTTAAAGTAGTTTTTAAACATGATCATACTCCAAAAAAACTGATTTATATAGAATTGCGGTATGGCATAAAGCACCTGCCTCCAGTACCAGAAGCCGGATACCAGTCTGCCTTTTTTCTTATAATTGATATCATAGATCTCTCTCAGAGCCTCTTTGTAATCATACTCCTTTTTATATCGGGTAAACAGTACAAAAAGTTTTTCAGCAAAAACGGGAGGTTTGTTTTTCTTTTCTCTCATAATGATTATTGGTTATTTATCCCGCCGTAGCATAATCTGCGAAGGCGGATTACTCATAAATACCTAACTCTTTTTTATTAAAACATCCGGTATTTCATTCCATATTTTTTCATGCATTTTCCTTGTCTGTTCCAGGGCTTTATACCCCTCATCGGTAATGAAATAGAACATCTTGCTTTTGCCGCCCTGTGATTTTTCGGGCTGCCCCTTGTCCTTAATCAGGTAACCTTTACGGGTTAACTGGTCAAGGGTGCGGAACAGGGTGCCGAGGATGACATCTTTTCCCGTCATATCTAATATTTTCTGGTGAATCGTGACACTGTAGGCATTCTTTTCCAACCGGAATATTGCCAGCATCACGGTCTCCTCAAATACGGTCAGGTTTTTCATAATTAAAAATCCTCAAAATAATACTGTAAATTGCAGTTTTATAATTTAACGTAAATTACAGTATTTTGTTTCATAATTTTTCATATTTGATTAAATAACGGATAAAAATCGAGAAAATAAAGTAAATTACCTGTGAAATATTTTTAGAAATTTATGAATTGTCCCGCCCAGGCTGGGTATGCTGCCAGAGGCAGAAAGTTATTGTTTTTACTGGATTCCTGCCTCCGCAGGAATGACGCTTTTATGGTTTTTTACACTTTATCAACAGAATCATTACTGTCCGGTTAATTTTTAGATGAGATTCTTCTTCCGGTAAACCGGAATCAGAATGACGTGAAAGCCCAGTTCTACAGCATCATTCTGATCCCGAGTACTCGGGAGAGGTGAAGAATCTCAATATTCAATTTATAACTGTTAGTTCATCTGTAATTTACTATATATAAACACGATACTTGCCAAAGTTATATTTTTTACCGGACAGTTATGAAAAGAAGTATTTCTTCCTGCAATATCTGAGTTATATTTTACTTTATTAATTTTATATCGTCTTTATTATTTGAAGGTAAATTGACAGTTATATAAGAGGCTTTTTCAAATCAGATACTATCTTCACATTAGGAATACATGCTGTTATGAAACGAGTTAATTATTTGTTTGCTGTATTATTTATTTTGATTATTTCTTGTGATTATTTTTTCCCTACGACAGATGATATCTCCGGATATTCCGAAAATCCCGTTATTATTAAATATAATGAAAAAGAAGAGAAAAGAATTCGGCTTTTGTGGAGACTTTTTCGGGAAGAATATAATATCGATGAAGATTCAGCAGAATTTAAAATCGAACCGGTCACATCACAATTCAGAAGCTTGAAATTCAACCCTCCTCTTTATATATTTCCACCGGATTTCTGGGAAAATTCTGAAGAAGATATTCGGAACCAATTTATGTTATTTTATGATAAATGGATAGATTTATTCGGTGCTGATTATGCAAAGGCAGAATATATTGATGTAAATAAACATACATTGGAAAATTATATAAGTTTTCAACAAAAATTTTCCAAAGGAGATAAATATTTCCCTATTGTAAAATTTCCTCATGTTTCTTTCAGGTTTAATGCTGACGGCAGATTGGAATATGTTGAATCTACGGCAATACCTAATATAAGAATAGAATTGCCAAATACTGTCAATCTGGAAAGAATGCTTTATAATATTGAGGGTAAAACAATAAAAGTTGACGGTAAAACTCATACCATTACCGACGAATACAGAATTTCTGCGCGAAAAGATGATTTCCATTATTATGCGAAATATGAGGAAGACCGTGTACTTGTTTATTTACTGGTTCAAATAAGCGCGTCCAAGTATTTATATCCCGGTCATTCACTATGGGTGCCAATATATTGTCATCCTGAAACGGCGGAAATAATTTATTTCTATGTTGACCACCCTTATTGAACGTAAAAAACCTTACAGAACCAATTTTTCCAAAAAAATACAGAATCTCCTTTCCTGCAGAGAGGGTACCCAGCTACTTGGTGAGCGCAATTGATCAAACAGCTGCCCCTCCCGGTACATAATATCTACGCCCAAAATACCGGCAAGATCAGGTTTAAAATTTTTCTAAACAATCTTCAGGTTTATTAGCATTGCCACAGACTATTTACCGGGATCGATATAACCGGTTTCCCGGCATTTTTAAAAAAAATATACTTAAATGCAATATATATATTACCAAATGCAATAAATACTTGACAATATGCAATAAATATATTATATTTTTACCATGAAAGAAAAAATCAATATGAAAATGAAACTCTCGAGAGTTGAAAAGAACCTTTCTCAGCAGCAGCTTGCCGATAAAGTCGGAGCGACAAGACAGACCATAGGACTGATTGAGAAAGGAAAGTATAATCCATCTTTGAGTCTGTGCTTAAAGATTGCAAAAGTTTTGGACAGGACTCTCGACCAGATTTTTTGGGAGGAAAATACCAATGACTAAAACCCCGTTTGTCATGGATGAACGAAACAGGTTGGTCTTATTTAGAATCTGTACAATTATGTATTACTTTACGATGCTTGCATTGATGGGAGTGCTTTTATACAGAGAAAACGTATTAAACCAACCTATCAGGGAATTTAATGATATTGCGATCATTTTTACCGTCAATGTAATAGTCCTGCTGGGGGCGGTTTTTTATTTTGGCGGTATCACGTTCAGCAGGTTTAAAATTAAAACGGTATTGTCCGTATATGCTATCTTTGTAATAATCGGTTTTCTTTTCACATTTATTAGAAACAGGTTTTTTGTTGATCCTCCGTTAAGTATGAGTGAGATATTCAATAAATTATATATTATAGTGATAATATGCGGCCTTTTGACATTATTATGGACATTTTTTGCGTTTCTTGGGAAAAAAAAGTTGGATAAAGTCATAAAAGACGAATAATGATTACGGTTCAAAAAAATATGGAGGTATTCGAAACGAAAAAACACCTTATTATACTTAACGGAATATGTTTATTATTAATCGTATTCTCTTTTGCATGCAGCAGTATTCATAATAAATATAGTGATAAACCGGCTGTACAGTCCGGGAAGCAGAAAAAAACCACGCAGTCTGAACCGGTGATAAAAATCCCTGATACTATAACTTCTGCCCTAAAAGAACTTGAAAGTATTGTAAACGGATTTGTTGAGGAAGACCTCATAGTCGGTGCTGAATTACTGGTGATCAAAGAACGCCGGACAGTATTGCATAAAGGTTTCGGCTGGAAAGACAGGGAAAAACAGAAACGCTTGGAATCCAATACAATTTTTAATATACGATCAATGACAAAAATGCTTACCGGAGCTGCTATTCAAATACTTGTCGATAAAGGGGAACTTGATATAAAAGCACCTGTCTCGGAATATATTCCGGGTTTTGACAACGAAAGATCGAAGAGGATAACCATTGAACAGTTATTGACTCACCGAAGCGGTTTGCTCTTATCTCTTTTTCTCGAAGGTTCAAAAATGGAGGATTTTGAAAATCTTACTGCTGTCGCAAATGCAGTGGGCGAGCGGGGACCTCAATTTGAGCCGGGAAGCAAATTCTGGTACAGTGATTCCGGCACAGATGTTCTCGGCGCCGTGATTGAACGCGTTACCGGAAAAACGCTGGATGTTTTTATTAGAGAACATTTTTTAGTTCCTCTGGGAATGAAAAATTCATTTTATCTGCATGATTTTGACGGCTCAAAATTAGAGCATATCTCAAGTTTGTACATGGGATTTCCCGGTTCCTGGAGCAAGATATGGGAGCCGGGTAACAAGGCATTTTACCCTTATGCAGTGGGTTCGCAAAGCCTTTTTTGTACTCCGGAAGATTTCGCACAATTTCTTATGATGCTAACAGATAACGGTATGTACGGCGATAAACAAATATTGTCCGAAGAAGCTGTAACACGAATGCTTACTCCTTTTTCTGAAATGACATCATTAGGTTCCGATATGCCCTATCCGACAAGTTTTCCGGATTTGAAAGCCCATTACGGTCAAACGGCAATTGTTTATACAAGCAGCGGTATCACCGGGAAACCGGAGGTGTTCGGTCATTCAGGATCGGACGGGACGTATGCGTGGGTCTGGCCCGACCTTGATTTAATAATTCTCTATTTTACGCAGTCACGCGGTTCGACAACCGGTATCCGGCTCGAGACGGAAATCGACCGTCTTTTAATTCATCCGGATAAATACAAACCAACAGTTGATCTCGAGGAAAAATTCGGGGAGTACCTCGGGACCTATGTCGCTAATTTTGACATCTATAGAAACCGGGAGTTTACCGTTCTTATCCAGAATGGAAACCTTGCTGTCGATATACCCGGACAACTGGTATTTGAACTCAAAGACCCGGATAATGAAGGAAAGCGGAATTTTGCGATGACAGATCAGGTTGCCGTTTCGTTTGAAAAGGATTCAACCGGCATTGTCACGGGTATGAAACTCCATCAGGCAGGTATTGAATTCAAACTGCCGAAAGGTAAAGCTCTGCCGGAAACGGAATTAGACCTCGGCCTGGTCAAAAAATACCTTGGTTTTTACTTTGATGAAGAAGTAAACAATGATATAGAAGTGAAGCTGCAAAAAAATCGTTTGGTCATTGATATTCCCGGTGTAAAGGTTTTCGAATTATATCCCCCTGATGAAAACGGATTCTGGGAATTCCGTTTTGATCCCCGACTCCGGGTACATTTTGACGAAGATGAAAACGGTAATGTAATATCTTTGACACGCAGCAGGGGCAGCAAAAAACGTGTATGCCCGAAAGTCAGGTAATAAGGAAATGATCCGGTAAATTAATGCTGCTGCAAAATTTTTTCATTTCCCGCTCAACGGTTTTTCCACTCAAAAGTGACACCTTCAAGTTATTATTGTTCTATCGGAGGTAGCTCCGCTTGCTCAAGGAAGCAATCTCACTGCTTAGAGTTGGGTGTGAATTTAAAATGAACGCACCAATAGTGAGACATTTAGATTTTTAATTCTCTAAAATCTGATATTCGTAAACGCAGGCTGTAGAATAAGAATCAACAAAGTATATCTTATCGTTAAAAATTCTAAAATTATTAACATGTTTTGGCGTAGGTATTGAACCAAGAAGAACACCATTTTTGTCGAATATTTCCAGATCAATTATATTATGATCTTTTATTGTGCTTGATAAAGATCCTTTATCCTCAGGCTGTTTTTTGAATGTAAGAACCCAGATACGCCCTTTCCCGTCTACAGCAATATCTTGGGAAATATTCGTCATTTCAGGGTACTTATACCGGGAACCTTCCGGTTTGACCATTTTATGATCAATTTCATAATTTAAAGGTCTGTCTGCTGTGAAGAGTAAATTGCCGGATGAGGAATACTTATCAACTCTATTTTGGTTTAAGAAAACAACATAAATATTTCCATCTTTGTCTGTATCCAGTTTTGTGTCATTTACCGCCGACATCCAAATTTCACCTGATGGTTCAATAGGTTTTCCAAAACTATTTAATACGTTTCCACTCATGTCTAAAATTTTCACCAGGGAATATTCTTTCCCAGGTTCTATTCTTGAGCTGAATTTAGACAGAGTCGCAAGGTTTCCGTTTTTAAGCACTCTAATAATCCAGAAATTATTTCCCATTTCGCCCATCAAAAAAGATTCGATATGTTCTCCATTTTTATCTAACATTTGTACACGTTTCCTAATTTCAACTATATAACTATTACCTTTTGCATCGATATCCATACCAAAAACATATTGAGCAAATTCACCTGGTCCTTCTCCTTTTGAGCCGAACTGCTTAACAAACTTCAGGTTTTTATCAAATATTTTCATTCTCATTTCTCTGCTGTCAAAAACGTATAGATTGCCGCTATCATCTTTCCCAATTAGACGTGGGTGAGTGAAAATGTAATTATCATCTTCACTATCCTCTTCCCCGATTCTCCCGGTATATTCGAGTCTCACCTTTGGCTTATCCCCCCATTTCGAACCCAAATTATGAATGTATTTTACACCATTTATAGTCTCAGTCGTGAAATTTTCGTTTTGTGAACTGCAGAAAAACAAAATACTCAGCAGTACATTGAATATAATGAATTTGAATGTTTTCATAGAATTTTCCTCACTTTTGAAAATACTGACTTTTCTCTGAATGAAAA
>JBHPGK010000097.1:0-12861 GCA_042570605.1 Candidatus Zhuqueibacterota bacterium | reverse complement strand
ATATTAGCTAAAAATCCATTTTTTACAGCTGATCTTATACCGGGGGGAAATTTTATAATGAGGAAAATATTTTATTCTTCTGTTTTAATCATTATCATTATACTTTTAAGTTCCAGCCTTGTATTTTCACAGTTGAGTGTGCTGAAAACGAAAGATCTGAATCTTATTTACTACAGTTCTGCTCATACATATATTATGCCGCATCTTGCACGTTGTTTTACTAACACTCTTGGATATTATAAAAAGTTCTGGGATTATACACCTGCCGAGGAAATTACGATACTCTTCCAGGATTTCAGCGACTGGGGTAATGCAGGTGCAACATCGGTACCCGTAAATTATATCGGAATAAGTATAGCACCGTTTCTGTATGTTTATGAAGTGGGACCTGCCAATGAAAGAATGAGCTGGCTTATGAACCATGAATTAGTTCATGTAATTGCCTGCGATAAAGCGTCAAAAACAGATAGATTTTACAGATCATTGTTTTTTGGTAAGGTATCTCCCACGTCCGATAATCCGTTATCTATGGTATATGCTTACCTTACATGCCCCAGGAGATACTCTCCGCGCTGGTACCATGAGGGTATTGCGGTATTTATGGAAACATGGATGTCCGGCGGGTATGGACGTGTTCTCGGTTTCTATGATGAAATGGTGTTCAGGTCAATGGTTAGAGATAAAAGCTATATATATGATGTAATCGGTATTGAATCCGAAGGCACGGCAGTAGATTTCCAGGTAGGTGCAAATGCTTACCTTTACGGTACAAGATTTTTCAGCTATCTCGGCAATAAATTCGGACCGGAAAAACTCATTGACTGGACATCTCGGACTGATGGAAGTAAAAGGTATTTTGCCAGTCAGTTTGAAAAAGTTTTTAACAATTCTCTTGACAGTGAATGGTCTAACTGGATTGACTGGGAAAGAAAATGGCAGGAAATGAATCTTGATTCTATCAGGAATCATCCCACTACAGGATTCCGTGAAATAACCGAAGAAGTGCTTGGTTCTGTTTCAAGAGCTTATTATGATAAAGGAACCGGTAAAATTTATGTTGCGATCAGGTATCCGGGTCAGGTTGCTCATATTGCATCATTAGATATTAAAACAGGGGATCTCGAAAAGATCTGTGATGTGAAAGGAGCTTCAGTTTATTATGTTTGTTCTCTGACCTATGACCCGACAACAGGTACAATTTTTTATACAACAGACAACAATAACTGGCGCGACCTGAACGCAGTAAATGTGAAAACCGGGAAATCCAAAAGACTGATCACCGATCTGAGAACCGGAAATCTTACTTTTAATCTTACTGATAAATCGATATGGGGGATAAGGCATAGCGACGGTATCTCAACAATAATCAAAGTTGATCCCCCTTATAAAGACTGGACTGCAGTTTATGCTTTGCCTTACGGCCTTGACATTTATGATATTGATATCTCTCCTGACGGAAAAATCCTTACTGCCGCTGTCGCAAATATAAGCGGATTACAGAAACTGGTAAAATTCGATATGGATAAATTACTCCAGGGCGACAGTTCATATGATGAACTTTTCGATTTTGATATAAGTTCACCTGCAAATTTCGTTTTTTCTGATGATGGAAATTACCTGTACGGGACATCTTATTTTACCGGAGTTTCAAATGTGTTCAGGTATGATTTTACCAAAAAAGAAATGGAGGTTCTGAGCAACTGCGAATCCGGTTTTTTCAGACCTGTACCAACGGGTGGGGATTCTCTGATAGTTTTCAGGTACACAGGCAAAGGTTTTGTACCGGTGTGGATAAAAGAACAGACAGTGGAAGACGTCAGCGCAATAAAATTTCTCGGACAGGAAATTGTGGAAAAATATCCTGTAGTGACAGAATGGGTTCCGGGATCCCCTTCTTCGGTTGATCTGGACTCTCATATCACATACCAGGGACCATACAGTTCATGGAAAAACATAGGGCTGTCTTCTGCTTATCCGTTAGTCGAAGGATATAAGAATTATACTTCGATGGGATACAGGTTTAATTTCAGGAATGAAGTTGGATATAACGGATTCGACATGACCGCATCATATACCCCTCAGGAAAATGTTGCGAATGATGAAAAACTTCATTTCGGATTAAATTACCATTACTGGGCTTGGAAGATTTCCGCAAAATATAATACTGCTGATTTCTATGACCTGTTTGGACCAACAAAAACCAGCAGGAAAGGATATTCCCTTGGACTCGAATACAGCAAATCTTTAGTCTATGATAAACCGAAACAACTGGATATCCATTTTAAAATAGCGGGATATGGAGGACTTGAAAGACTGCCCAGTTTCCAGAACGTTGCTGCTGCATTTGATAAACTGGTGACCTCGAATATCGGTTTGGACTATAGCTATCTGAAAAGATCATTAGGTGCTGTTGACTACGAAAAAGGAGTAAAATTCAATATAAACCTGAGATCAAATTACGTGAATTCAAAATTACTTTCCCGTATATATTCTAATTTTGACTGTGGAATACTTCTTCCGATAAACCATTCATCGATCTGGCTGAGAACTTCTTTCGGATATTCATCCGGTCACAGGAGCAATGTGTTCGCAAATTTCTATTTTGGAGGTTTTGGCAACAACTGGGTTGACTATCAGGAAGAAAAGCGATATAGGGAATATTACAGTTTCCCCGGTGCTGAGATCAATGACATAGGAGGTAAAACGTTCGGTAAGGCTATGTTTGAGTGGACGCTTCCGCCGATCAGATTCAGACGTTTCGGGTTTTTAAATCTTTATTGTAACTGGGCAAGGATTGCTCTCTTCTCTTCAGGGATAATTACAAACTTTAATGATGACCTTTATAAAAGGAAACTGATGAATATAGGTGCTCAGATCGATTTTAAACTGGTTATCTTTTCGCTTATGGATGCATCCTTTTCTATGGGTTATGCTGCTGCATTTGAAAAGAATTTCGGACCAAGGAAAGAATTTATGGCGTCTTTGAAAATATATTAATCCAGTAAATAAGCTGAAGTTATACGAAATTCATGTGTTTTATTAACTATAAAAAGTGAATAAATCAAAAATCAAAAATCAAAATGACATAGTAGAATTAAAAAATGAGATTCTTCATTTCACTTCGTTACATTCAGAATGACGGTCACAATTTGGTCTCAACCGTCATTCTGAGCGCAGCGAAGAATCTCAACATTAAAATTTACCGGACAGTAATGATATTGAATATTTGTTGTCTAATATAAAGCCTGTATTTATTTAAATTAAAGGGTTAATATGGTTCATTCCTATCTTTATCATGTTGCCGGGATCGCTGTCAGCCTGCTGCCTGTGTTCATGTTTCTCATATCTCTTGTTTTTTTAGACAGCTTTAAATTAATTAAGATCCGCTCAATTATTTTAACGATTCTCTATGGTTGTATAATTTCAGGGGTCTGCTATCTTGTAAATACGTTTTTATTACAATCCATTGAGATCGATATTTCATTATATTCAAAATATTTTGCCCCGACCATTGAGGAAATTTTTAAAGGACTCTGCATCGTCTTTCTAATCAGGAAGGATCATATCGGATTCATGGTGGATGCTGCAATTTTTGGATTTGCAGCAGGTGCTGGATTTGCTTTCATTGAGAATATATATTACCTCGAGGCGCTGGAGGATGCATCCATTTTTGTATGGGTGGTACGGGGTTTCGGGACTGCTATTATGCACGGTGGTACAACAGCTATTTTTGCTATAATGTCAAAAAGCTACTCCGACAGGAAATCGTCAAAAGGTTTACTCGTGTTCCTGCCGGGTATAGCAGCAGCAATAATTATACATTCATTTTTCAATCACTTCTTCCTTCCGCCGCTGACATCAACTGTAATACTCCTGGTAAGTCTGCCATTAGTAATAATTGTAGTGTTTACGCAGAGTGAGAAATTTACCAAAAGATGGCTTGGGGTCGGTTTTGATACTGACCAGGATATGCTGAATATGATAACCGACGGTAATATAACAGATACAAAGATAGGTCAGTATTTAACATCATTAAAGAGCAGGTTTCCGGGTGAAATTGTAGTCGATATGCTCTGCCTGCTGCGGATACATCTTGAGCTGTCGGTCAGGGCAAAGGGAGTTCTTATGATGAGGGAATCAGGTTTTAATCCTCCTGTAGGAGAGGATATCAAGGATAAATTCAGTGAGTTGAGATACCTTGAAAAAAGTATAGGGAAAACCGGTCAGCTTGCTATTTCGCCATTTCTTCATACCAGCAGCCGTGATCTGTGGCAGCTTCATATGCTGGAGGGGTAAAGAACACATCCGCCGGTACTTAGTATTAATATAAAGCTATTTACTTGTTATTTTGATCCCGGTTTACCGGGAGAGAAATCTGATCTGCCATATTACGAAATATCTTTTTCATATGAAAAAATAAAGACGACAATGTGCATTATCGTCTTTATAACGGTCTATGATATAAATGACCTTATAACGCCATTTTTTGACCGGAAACCATTACACGATTAATATCAATATTACCCATTTTAATTTCCACAAACGGTTTTCCGCTTTTCAGTCCGACGGTTCCAAATCCGGTTCCCGTGGAAAGAAAAGACCTGAAATTATTTCCGATCTGTGAATCAATATATAGCGTTTTTTCCACAGCATCGTATCTTATTCCAGTCAGTCCCTGTATCAATCCGTAGCTTGAGAGTGCTCTTGCGTACCAGTGCCCGCATTCATATTCATTGAACGGATTTCTTATCCTTCCGTCGTATCTGTCCCGTGCAGCACGTACTATTTCAAGACCTTCTTCCACCAGACCCTCAAGCATAAGGTGTGATGCGACCTGATACTCAATGCCTGTCCATACCTCATCACTGTAGACAAAAGGTATTGATAATGCCCCTCCTTTGGGCCATGTACACAGCAGAAGTCCTCCGTCTTTCCCCATTGCAAAAGCCGGTCTTTGAGGATTAGCGTGTTCGCTGAGGTCAAGCCTTAGATTATACTTATGAATAGCCCTCAGATTGCTTTTTACTTTTTCAGGATCTGCAATTTCTCCAAGTCCACACACATTTGCGATCCAGAAACCTAATATCCCGTCAGAAAGGCACCCTGTACCATACTGGTACTTTGGACCCTGTTCGTTCAGTACATCAATTATATCCTGGTAACCGCTGCCGTTAACGGAAAAATCCAAAGGTTTGAACTCTGCCTGAAGTCCTTCTGTTTGTATTTTCTGGTAAAAATATTCCCCGTTATAAAGTTCCGTTTCAAGATATTTTATGCCTTTTTCGAGAAGTTCTTTATATGGTGAGACGTCATCGTCCAGTGCTTCACCCATTTTTATTGCGGCAGCCAGTGCTCCAAGGTAAAAACTTGTGCAGTGTCCGTCGGGACCCCAGTATTCGATGTCATATGTATTATGATGCGGTTCTTCGAGTACGCCTTTTCTTTTTGGGTCCCATGTATCAATGCAGTATTCCATGCTCTGTTTAACGTTTGGCCAGAGATTTTTAAGCCACTGAAGATCACCGGATATCCGCCATTCCCTGTACATTTTCATAATTCCGCCGAGCTGTCCGTCAGAAGCAGCATGAAAAGAGTGGTCAACAGGACGTATAGGAAGTGCTGACCGGAAAGTCTGGTGCCCTCGTTCGTCCTGGCTGACGAGAAATTCTGTCTCCCTAAGTGACCTTTCAAGTTCCGGGAAAAGATGGCATATCACCTGAGCATAATTCCAGACATGTGTACATGAACCGTGACAGCAGCCCCAGTTATCCGAGCACCCCTCGAAACACCAGAGTCTTCCGTCCGTCTGCCTCAAAACAGTGGGGGATTTAAGTATGGTCAGATTTGCAGCGGCTGCTTCAATAACCTCATCAGGCAGGTCCGTATCGTAAAACGTTTCTGTAAAGACATTCGTCTTTTCACGCAGGTCATCATATTTATTACGCCAGTAATCCGACATATCATTAATACTATTGTATTTTCCTGCATACCATGGGATATAAGTCTCCGGGGGGTCGGTTTTGGGAGTCCCTTCAGGATCTCTGCCGTACCGCATGTTTGTTTTTGGAACATACCATGCAAGCATTAAACGCACTGTTTTTTCCTCACCGGGTTTTAAAGAGAAGGGAACGTAAATTGAAGCACCCGGACAGCGCCCTTCAACGGGAGGATTTTCAAGAAGTCTTGCTTCGGAAATATTTTTCCAGGTAAGTGTGACTGCATCCCACCATCCGCCGATAAACCAGCAGTGGTCGACAACCGCATTGTCATCATCTACAAAAGCGGCAAATTCACCTTTGCTCTCAGGGTTTTTATCCGTTCCATCCTGACAAAGGATAAATCCGTTTTTTATAGGTTTGCTGTAATTTCCATCTCTTCTGATCGCCATAAAATTCTTGGTATTGTAAGAAAAAACAGCATCGATTGTTGAATTGGTGGGATTTTTAAACTTGTATTCAACCGCTCCTACTGGGAGAGAGGCATCATCAGCGTTTCCGGGAATAAAAGGGCTCCAGCCTGTCAGCTCTACATTAAATGGTATTTTGTCGTCTTTTAATTTGACCGTACCGAATGGAAATCTGGCATTAAATGAAGCTTCTTTAAATCTGGGAAGTCCGAAACTGCTGCCGGATGCTCCATTCCCGGTACGGGCAGAACCGAATATTTTCCAGTCAGGCACAGGACCTTCTAAAACACGTGCGATATTTTCTTCTCCCTTTATGCATAATGCAGCAAAAGTGCATGGTTCGTTAAAAACCTGCATGTGGTTTCTGACTGAAACATGAGAAAAAGCACCTGTCCCTTCAAGACAGAACATCCCGGCTCCTATACCACCGATTGGGAATGCGATCCTGTTCAGGTAAGCACCTTCATATTCACTGTTATATTTTCTGTCTGAAATCCTTTTATTTCCGGTGCATTTGGCGGTTACAAGTACAAAAGCCAAAATACTTAGAACCGATATTAATAATGTTAGATTTAAATTTCTTATCTGCATGGTTTACCTCCATACTTATATTTTGATTTGTCCTTTTGGATTGTTGTTATTGCTTCTGTAACTTGTTATATAGTAACAAATTAAGTTCAAGATACATGTTTTTTACCGGACACCAATGATATTAAATATTAAAAATCAAATATTAAAATTACATATCAAAATCTAAAATTACGCATTACACACAAGTGAATTGATATAATCCACGTTAAATTATCTCAATTTGCTGAATTAACACTTTTTTAACTCTGTTAAAGCATTTTAGATTTTTATTTGTCATTTGTATTTTTTCCGCCTGAGGCGGATCCCGTCATGGCGGGATAATCTTGATTTTTGATTTTATTTAGAAAACAGGATTACTCAAAAGTAAGATAAAAATGTATCAAAATACAAGATAAAAAAAGTTTTTTTGATAAAAAACTTTTCAAAGTTTTCTATTTAAGTAAAAAAGTAAATTTTAAATGAAACCAACAATTATACTTGACCATTGCTGTGTATTTCTGTATTTTTGATGAGAACTTACCTTTTACAAAAAATGAGGTTAATATTAAAATGTCTCGATATACAAGTACTTTCATTCTATTCCTATTGATTTTTTCTGCAGGATGTGAAAATGAAATTGTGTACAGTGATCCTAATACTGATACTAAACCTTCTGAAGCATCGAACTGCATGGTCAGTTCAGCCCATCCGTTAGCTACAAAAACCGGTCTGGAGATTCTTGCATCCGGCGGTAATGCCTTTGATGCTGCTGTTGCTGTTGCAGCTGCTTTAAACGTTGTTGAACCATTCATGTCCGGCATTGGAGGGTACGGTACTATTGTTATTTATGATGCAGAGACAAAAAAAGCCTGGTTTCTTGATTCCAGCGGTAAAATCCCGATCGCAACGGATTCAGACCAGTTCCGTGCTCCTACACCAAATTTCAAGGAAAACAGGAGAGGAGCTAAAGCTGTTTCGACACCCGGAAACGTCAATGCATGGTACGCGATGTCGAAACGATACGGCATAAAAAGCTGGAACACACTTTTTGAGCCTGCAAAAAAACTTGCCGGGGAAGGATTTAAGATCAGTGAACGGTTTGCCGGGGCAATAGAATCGGTTTTCGATAAATTTCCGGACAATGCAAAAAGTATATACAGCAGGAACGGCGAGCCTTTACAGGAGGGAGAAATACTGATTCAAAATGACCTGGCAAATTCGCTCAAACTTATTGCAGATGAGGGTCCCGGGGCTGTATATGGAGGTGAAATTGGACAGTCAATTGATAAAGCCATGAGGGAAGCCGGCGGATTTTTATCGATTCAGGATCTTATAGATGACCGCGCTGAATGGTGGGAACCGGCTAAAATCAATTACCGGGGGTATGAAATAATAACAGCTTCACCTCCGGCTACAGCTTTTCCTTCATTGATCCGGCTTGGAATAATGAGCCGTTTTGATGTTGGATCACTCGGCCATAACAGCACGGAATTTCTCCATATTTTTTCAGAAGTGACAAAACATGCGTTCTGGTGCCGGCTGGCTTATGCAGGTGATCCTGAAATTAATCCGCCTCCGCTGGATATGCTTCTTTCGGAGGAATACTGGGAAAATCAGGCAAAAAAAATAAATTTACAAACAGCCGGTGAGTTTGAGTATCCGGGGGTAGAGTCTTTACAGGGCAAAAACACAACTCATTTCGTTGTTGCCGATAAATGGGGTAATGTAGTTTCTGCAACACAAACCCTTGGAAACCTGTTCGGAAGCAGAATAATGCCCGAAGGAACCGGAATATGGCTTAATAATTCGCTGGCATACTGTACATTTGAACCGAAAGGGAATCCCATGGATGCTCATGCCGGCCACAGAAAACTATCAGGGGACTGTCCAACGCTTATTATGAAAGACGGAAAACCCCGGGTTGCGATAGGGACGCCCGGGGGGCATACTATCGGTCAGACCGTACCGCAAATGGTCATGAATATAATTGACTTTAAAATGGACATACAAAATGCGATATCTGCACCCCGTATCAGTTTCTTTGAACCGGACTCGATATTTGTAGAAAATAAAATTTCAGAACCGGTAATAAATGGTCTAAAAGCCCGCGGTCATAAGATCGATATTATTAGAAGTCTTGGAAATGCACATGGTTTATTAATTGAGTATGATTCAAAAGGTAAACCGAAAAGATTTTATGGAGGATCTGACCCCCGCGGTAACGGATGTGCCATGGGATTTTGAGTTTATTATATTGAGAATATAAATATTTCTTGTGAAATTGCTTCAAATTATTAAATTATATATGATATAAATATTGAAATTCTGATTATTAAATGAAAGCAGAAAGAAGTTTATATGAGAGCACTTATAGTAGACGACGATCCTGATTTCAGACATCTTTTGAAAGACCTGATGACTCCTAAAGGCATTAATGTTGACCTTGCCAAGGACGGGCTTGTCGGTCTATTGAAGGCAAAAAGAGAGTATTACGACATTATCCTGCTGGATATAAAGATGCCGAGTATGGATGGTGAAAAAGTGCTTAATGTATTACACAAGCTAAAAAAAACTATTCCTATTATTGTTATTTCCGGATACCTTACTAAAGAACTTCTGTTGAAACTGAAAGAGTATGGTGTCAAAGCATTCCTTACAAAACCGGTAAATCCTGAAATGATATTCCAGACCATTAACCAGGTCTGCGGGACCGACTATACTTCGGATTGAAAACCTGTAGTTTGACTACATTTTTTCAAGTACAACTGTCCTGATAATCTTCAGATTTCACTTCCACACAATAAAAGCTATTTCTTGTCTTCCGGGAATAGGGATACTTTTATATAATTGTCTGTGTTAATGTATTTTTTTGCTGCATTCATAATTAAATCAGGATTTATTGTGTCAAACATATTCTCATAAGTCAATATGTTTTCAGGGTCTTGTTTCCATTTATACCTTGCGGCAAGTTGTGAAAGCCAGAATTCATTCTTCTTTAAATTGGTTTCCCAGTTTCTTTTCTGGGCTTCTTTCACTTTTGTAATATAATCAGCTGAGACTCCGGATGATTTGACATCTTGAATTTCGCTGAAGATGCTTTCTGTTAATTCTTCGACCCGTTCAGGATCGGAACCAAAACTTATTGCCATTAAGTATTCCTGGTCAGGAATTCTTGAAGCGCTGGAATTAATATTTACCCCATAAGTCCCGCCGAGGTCTTCACGAAGTTTTTCCCTCAATTTGATCTGAAGAAGCTCTGTTAATGAATTTAAAGCAAAGACGTTTTCACGGTTATATTCGATCACTCCCGTAAAGATCAATGCAGTCTGGCTTTTTTGATCGATCCCTTTATAGACCTTTTTATCAATTATACCTTTTGGATAGTCTATTCCGATGTCTTTCCAGGTTTCCTCCCGGTTTATTGAGGGAAGGCCCCCCAGATACCTTTTTACAAGCGGTCTTATAACATCCGGGTCGATATTACCGACGAATACAAAAATAAAATCTCCAGCATCTTCGAAGCGCTCCTTGTAAAACCTGAACGATTTTTCAAGGTGCATTTCGTTTAAAATCTCAGGTGTCATAGGGCGTGATCTGAAATGATACTGCGTAAGAGCACTTTGAAGAGTGTCCTGAAAGGCTGCGGCAGGATTTGCACTTCTGTTCTTTAATATGGCATTAAGACGAGTATATAATGAATTAAAAACAATTGTATCAGCTCTTGGCTGGGTAAATGTTAAATAGATCAATTGGAACATCGTTTCAATATCTTTAGGTGAAGCGCTTCCGGCAATACCCTCCTCCAGTTCACTGAAGAGAGGACTAACATTTACTATCTTTCCGGCAAGCTTTTTTTGAAGTTCTATCGCATTAAATGAACCTAATCCTCCTGAGGAAATAATAAATGAAGCAGTTGAAGCCGAAATAAAGTCTTCATTTTCCGCTAAAGATGTTCCTCCGGGGCTGAACGCCCGGAATAAGACCTGGTCTTCTTTAAAATCCGTGGGTTTAAGAACAATTTTAATCCCGTTTGCCAGTGTCCATTCAGTAATCCCGACCTCATCTATGGTCTTTTCCTCTATAATTTCAACAGGTTCAGGAACATTTTTCACAAGCGGTTCGTCTGTTGTCTTGTCTTCATAAGGAATGATATCTTTGTTTTTAACTATTTCGAATATTTCACGCAGTTCTTTCTCTGAAGGAATAGTTAAATCCTCTTTCTCAGGTGCAACGACCAGAACAACCCTGTTTCTTTCAATGATCCACTCCTCTGCCAGCCTGTTTACTTCTTCAAGGCTTATTTCAGGTATGAACCGTTTAAACAATTCAAATTCGTATGCTATACCGGGTATGGGTTCATCCTGGAGAAAATTCCGGCTATATTCACCGGCAAATGAATTGGAATTGGACTTATCCCTTTCGTTGTAGGCAGTTTCCATATACCGCAGAATATCACTTTTCTGCCTTTCCAGTTCTGATGCTGTAAAGCCGTGTTTTTTAACCCGTTCAGCTTCCGCAAGAATTGTCTCGAGCCCGGGAAGAATGCCTTTATCTTCGACGGATGCACTTAGAGTATATGCTTCCTTGGTTCGCAGCATGATATTCTGACTGGATGAAGCACCAATAAACGGGGGAGTCGATACCTGGGTCAATTCATAAAACCTGTAATTCAGCATATTATTAAAAAGTGTTTCAACAATTCCCTGCCTGTATGCACCGACCGTACTCTGGTCTCTCAAGGGCTGTTTGTAATAAACCGTCACTCCGGCACCGGTCGCTTCCTTATCGGTCGCGATTGAAAAGAGTGTTCCTTCATGGTCAGGTATTTCAAAGAATTTCCGTTCGCGCGGGTTAACCGGGCTCGGGATATTATCAAAGTATTTTTTAATTAGAGACTCTATCTGTGATTTGTCGAAATCTCCCACAGCAATAAAAGCCATCAGGTCAGGACGATACCAGTCCTTATAAAACCGTTTTATTGTTTCATATTCAAAGTTTTCGAGAATCTCTTTTTTACCTATTGGCAGCCTTTCCGAGTAGCGGGATCCTTTAAGCAAAACCGGGAATTGTTTATCCCGGATCCTGGCACCTGCTCCCTGACCGAGCCGCCATTCTTCGATAATAACACCTCTTTCCTTATCGATCTCTTCATCTTCAAATGAAATTGCATGTGCCCAGTCCTCGAATATTTGAAAAGTCTTTTCGATGATCTCTTCAGAATCAAGAGGGATAGTAAGCATATAAACTGTTTCGTCAAAGATAGTGTAAGCATTAATTTCAGGGCCGAACTGCATACCTATTGATTCCATAAAATCAACAAGTTCATGCTTTTTGAAATGTTCAGTACCATTAAATGCCATATGTTCAACAAAATGAGCCAGTCCAAGCTGGTCCTCGTCTTCAAGTACAGACCCAGCATTAACAACGAGCCTTAATTCGGCTCTGTTTTCAGGTTTATGATTTTCACGGATATAATATTTTAAACCGTTATCGAGTTTTCCGACCGTAATTTTTGGATCAATAGGTACCGTTTGATCAAGTGCTACTGTCTTTGCATCGGAAACCGGTTTTTTCTGCCCGTAAATACCGGGAGAAAATAAAAGTAACAACATTAATACGGAAAAAATTACAATCCACGGATGTTTCTGAAAATCCTTCTTCATTGGATTCTCCTCTTAAATTTTTGAAAATGGGGTAATTATTATGTTCATTTTTAATATAAACAAAAATCAGGCAAAAAATAGCAAAAAAATTTTCAAGCGATTTAGAAAATTCCCATTTTCGCAACCCCCGAAATCTTGGGGAGACAAGAAGGCTTGGGAATCCAGGCACTTATAATTTTGGTAATTCGATTATTTTTTTTCAAAATCAATTAATATCATAAC
>JBHPGK010000096.1:0-12992 GCA_042570605.1 Candidatus Zhuqueibacterota bacterium | reverse complement strand
TCAGCCGGATTAGCACGGGCTGCCTTATAAACCTGGATACATGTAGTTGTGAAAACCAGGATTAATATTGAAAGGGCAGCAGTTAAAAAGATCAACGGAGATATTGATATTTTGAATGCGAAATTTTGAAGCCATTTATTCATGAAAAACCATGCTACAGGCCAGGCAATAACGTTTGAAATTAGTACATACTTAACCGATTCCTTTGATAAAAGAGCCATAACATCACTTATTGATGCTCCGTGCACTTTCCTGATACCTATTTCTTTTGTTCTTTTTCTAATTGAAATTGAGGTTAATCCAAATACTCCCAGGCATGCTATTAATATGGCTAAAGCTGAAGAAAATATTACAATATTATTCCAGCGTTTCTCATTATTATACATATTTTTAATATTTTCATCTAAAAATGAAAAATCCAAAGGTTTATCCGGCTGTAATTCTTTCCAGATATTGCTTATAATACCCAGGGTGCCTGAAATATCCTCGGGAGTTGTCTTTATAAGCAGATATCTCAACCTGTACAATGCAAACCTGCCGGTTTCCTGTTTTACAGTAAAAACAGCAGGGCTTATCCCGTATCTTAATTCTCTTAGATGAAAATCCTTTGCCACACCGTTGATAGTATAAGTTTCATCATGAAATTCAATATTTTTTCCAATGGGATTTTCGATCTCCAGTAACCTGACAAGAGTTTCATTTACAACAACTGCCTGTTTATCCGAAACAAGGTCAGGAGAAAAATCTCTTCCATCTGTGATCTCTATACCCAGTGTTTTTAAATAGTTGTGATAAACCGTATTTATTCCAATATTTTCAAAAGTTTCTCCATCATATACTATCCTGTCACCGGTATACCACTGCGGCAATGTAAAAGCAGATCCTGAAACGTCTATTATTCCCGGGTGATCTAAAAGGCGGTCTCTGAATTTCAAAAACATCTTTTCTGCCTCATCAGAATCTTTTGTTTTCAATTCAACATAAACAATATTATCCTTACTGAAACCATGATCTGAATTTATTAAAAAGCTGATCTGCCTTCCTAAAACAATGGCGGTTATGAATAGAACTATAGATAAAGTAAACTGGGTTACTACAAGAACCTTTGTGAAAATATTTTTTCTGCCTAATGCAAGTTTCCCTTTAAAAGTATCCACCGTTTTTATACCTGACATTACAAAAGCAGGATAGCTCCCGACTAATATACCGACGATCAGCGTAAGAGAGGAAACTGCAATTGTATTTTCAAGAGATAAAAGCCCTGAAAATTTGATGGTCTTAAGGGTTATTATATTAAATAGAGGCAGCATGAAATAGACCATTCCTATTCCTAAAATAACTGCAAAGCCTGTCATCAGGAATGCTTCGCTCCAGAACTGCTGTATCAATTCCTTTTTTCCTGCACCTACAACTTTACGAATTCCAATTTCTACGATTCTTTTTGATGCATTAGCTGCAGAAAGAGTAATAAAATTAACACAAGCTATAAAAAGAACCGTAATTGCTATGGCGGTTAAAATTAGTATAGTAGTCAGATCAGGTGATCCCGAAGCTTCGGGATCAAGGTGAATATTTTCCAATTTCTGCATTCCGAAAGACATAGGATCCTTATCGCTATTTACATTTTTGAACATAGCTTTTCGCATTTCCTTGAAGTAAGGAGACCAGTATTGATTGATAAATGAATCAAAATTATCGTTTATACTTGTCTCAGAGTTTTTGTCTTTAACTTCAATAAATGAAAAACCTGATGGAATGAATTGCCATGTCCCCAGGAATTGTTCCCAGCCGAACAATTTCAGACTTTCAAGGTTTATTATAATTTCTGCAGTCAGTGTTGAATTTGATGGAGGAGATTTGAAAATGCCGGTAACAACAAAGTCATTATTTATACCTGATTGATTCGCAAAGACGGATATGGTTTTTCCGATCGGATCCTCTTCACCGAAATATTTTTTCGCCAAATCATTTGAAAGCACCATTGAATTTAATCCCGTCAGGACTTTTGATGGATCTCCTTCTTCTAACGGAAAAGTGAACATACTAAAAAAATCTTTATCTGCAAAATATATTGTATGATCCTCAACAAGATTTTCATATTTAACGGTAAAATCCTGAGGCCAGATCCTTACACAGTTCTTTACTTCCGGGAAGAACTCTTTCATCGCAGATCCATGAGGCAGAGGTGCAGAAACACGTTTGTCTTTTATGCTTCCGTCGGGATTATGAATGTTTGTAGTAAGCCTGTAAATTTTATCACCATTTTTGTGAAATTTATCGAACGAGAGTTCATCTTTAATGAATAAATATATTAATATTGTGCAGGCTATGCCTGCAGCAAGCCCGAATAAATTAATAAAGGAATACACCTTGTTTTTTGAAATATGTTTGAAAGCGATTTTCAGGTATTTTTGATACATCCTGATACTCCAGATAAAATTTCTTTTTATTATGGGGATCAATGAAAATGTAAAATGAGACCAGAACCATAAGTAGGCTTTTATTTTACCCTTTTCCTTAATTTTTACATTATATATCTCATTAAATTCATCCATTAAAAGCATGGATTTATATTCTCCGACCAGGATTTTTAAAACCCATTCGGCAAATCTTGAAGGTTTTTGAAAGTTGTTTTTCATTGTTATGTCCTATTCCCAAGAATGATATCGGTAAGTCCCTGCCACATCTCATCAACCATATTCTTTTTTGCCTTTAATGCCTCGATACCGGATTTTGATACATTGTAAAATTTTATAGCTTTTCCCCCTCTTCTTGCTGTTGGTTCACCCATTTTCCAGTTTACATAACCAAATTCTTCAAGTTTTTCAAGAAGGATAAACACATTTCCGACAGACCACTTTTTGTCAGTGTTCTCATTCAAATGCTCTCTCAATTTTACAATATATGCATTCTCTCCTAATCTTAATATTGCCAATAATACCAGCTCGTCATTTAAAGTAAGAATTTTCATATTTTCCTCAGTATTAATTTCTTTTGGTTTCCTAAAGAATATACGGAAACCTTTGAAAAATGTTTCTTTATATTTCCAAAAGAAATCATGGCGGAGGTATATAATGGTCAAAACATTAAATATCTATCTTTAAAATGAGGAATAAGATTGATTATTCATATCTCAGAGAATCTACAGGATTTGAAATTGAAGCTTTTATTGTTTGAAAACTTACAGCAGCCATTGTAATGATCAAAGCAATAATTCCTGATAATACAAAAATGAACCATCCGATCTCTGTTCTATAGGCAAAATTTTCAAGCCATCTGCTCAGAACATACCATGCGACGGGCCAGGCAATAATATTCGCAAGGAATGACCATTTAATAAACTCTTTTGTCATTAACACTATAATACCTGTCGAAGAAGCACCGAGAACCTTTCTGATACCTACTTCTTTAGTACGCTTCTGGGCTATATATGATGCCAGTCCAAATAATCCCAGACAGGATATGAATATCCCGAGTAAAGCAGACCAGCGGAATATTGTATTGATCTTTTCTTCAGTTCTGTAAAGTCTGTTGAATTGTTCATCTACAAAATAGTAATCAATAGGATAATCTGGATTAGTCTTTTTCCAAGTCTCCCTGATACCATCAAGATTAGCACTTATCTTGTCCGGTGAAATACGTACATGCACATTATTCAGCCTGGAGGGATCAAAAAATAAAATAAGCGGTTCGATAGGATTATGCAGAGAACTAAAATTGTAGTTTTTCATAATTCCTGTTATTTCCACATGTTTATCATCAAACTCTATCCATTTCCCAACCGGAGATTCAAGCCCCATCTGCCTCACAGCTTCTTCGTTAACTAAACATGATGAAATGCTGTCTTTAAATACTTTTTCTGAAAAACTTCTTCCGGAGATCAGTACTATATCCAGTGTTTCTATATAATTTTGATCTACAAAATCGATCCAGAATTCTACAACCTTTTCGTCCTCTTTTCCTTCCCAGTCTAATCCTGAAATTGCAGTATTTTTCCAGGTGAGAGGAGAGTATGAATTAGAAATGTTCACTATACCTGGAATTTGCAGCAGTTCAGTTTTCAAAGCATCATATCTGCCTCTAACTTCTTCGGGCATCCTGATCGTTATCAGGTGGTTTTTATCATAACCCAGGCTTTTATTTTTCAGGAAATTAATCTGTTTGGACAGAACAAAAGCACAAATTATAAGGATAATAGAAAAAGTGAACTGCGTCATTACAAGCAGTGTCCTTGTATTATACCCTTTTGAAACCTGCCTTATTTCTCCTTTCAGGATTTTAACGGGCTGCAGGGTTGCTAATAAAATTGCAGGGTACAGAGCTGAAAATACACCGGTTAATAATGCAATTAATACCAGCCAGATAAATATATTAAAATTCCCTGAATTCAACAGTTGAAGATTTTTAGCGGATAGAGAGTTGAATACCGGCAATACAATCTGAGCAAGTATAACCGATATAAAAAGAGCAAGAAATGTCATCAGTATAGTTTCTCCAAAAAATTGAACAAGGACATTTCTTTTATTTGCTCCTGAGACTTTTCTGATCCCGATCTCTTTTGCACGCCTGCTTATTCGTGAAGTCATTAAATTCATGTAATTTATACATGCTATTAAAAGAATGATAAGTGCAAGAGCTGAAAAAATGTAAATATATTTTATGTCTCCTTTTCCACTGATAGAATCGCTTATATGTGCGGTGTACAGGTGAATTTTATTCATTGGAACCAATTCAAATTTAACAGAGGTATCCTCGACAAATGTCCTTTTATAATCAATGATCTTTTCTTTTAACATACTAAGCTGATTATTATCTGAAATAAGGAAAAATGTACCAAATGAATGTCTGTCCCAGTTCTGCAGTATGTCCTGTCCATAATATTCTTTTGCCAGTATGACAAATGGGGACAAGAAATTAATATTTATTGTTGAGTTTCCAGGAATGTTTTTCATGATACCGGTTACAGTGACATAAAAATCATTATCGATTTTAAGAGTTTTACCCAGTGGATTTTCACTATTAAAATATTTTTTTGCCATTTCTTCTGACAATACAATTGAATAAGGATCGGAAAACACTGTTTCGGGATCTCCAATAACAAGAGGGAAGGAAAAAATATCGAAAAAGTCTTTTTCTGCAAAGCCGTATCCTTCTTCATTAAATATCTTATCGTCGAGTTTAAAGTTAAAGGATCCCTTATCGCTGTACATTGTAACTTTTTCAATTTCAGGAAAATCCCTTTTAAGAGCTGCACTGAGAGGAGCAGGAGTTGAAGCCGTATACCTCGTAACATTATTAATGTTCATATTGCATACAACCTGTTGTATGCGGTCAAGTTTTTCATGGTGCCTGTCATAACTCAGTTCATCCTGTACCCATAACATGATCAGAATGCAGCATGCCAATCCTATGGCAAGACCGGATACATTAATAACAGTATAAGATTTTTGTTTCCTCATATTTCTGAATGCGATTTTCAGGTAATTTTTCCACATGTTTACTCCCCAGATTAATGAATCTGATATATAAATTAATGCTAAGTTTATTATCTGTTTAATTGCCCAAAAGTATGCCCGGATTTTTCCGTTTTGCACATAAACCGAATTATAGATCTCTTCATAATCGCCGCTTATATGGGCTTTGTCTGAATCATCGGTAAAAAAGTCGATAAGTAAGCGAAATATTCTTGGAATTTTGTGAGTTTTTGAATCCATCTTTAACTTTTCAGGTTTTATAAGGCAGTGTAACGTTATCCCATATTTTATTGTGAAGGGCTTTTACTTCAGCAAGGGCTTCATATGCTTTTTCAGACAGGGTATAGTACTTGATAGCCTTGCCGCCCCTTACGGGAGTTGGATCGCCCAATAATGAATCGAGAAAACCTTCTCCTTCAAGCCGTTTAAGAGGTTTATTAATAGTCCCAACGTCAAGATATTTCCCGGTTATTTCCTTTAGTTTTTCCCTGATATTCACAAGGTAGGCACTTTCTTTAAGATGGTAGATTGCCAGTAAAATCTGCTCTTCCTGTCTGGTCAATGTTTTCATGTTTTTACCCTATTTAACTAAAGTATTTTAAGTATTTATTTAATTCTACGGAGATATCATGGAATTGTTCCAAGATATATAAAATATAATAAAATGAAAAAATTTAAAGAATTTATTTAACTTTTAAACAATTTCTCCGTATACAATACTTAGAAATTGTTTAATTATTAAAGGATTTAATGTTTTTAAGTTCAAAATGAGTTAAAATTTTGAAAAAACTTTTAATAAACAGGGGATACAAATGAAGTATTTAACACGTCAGGAAGAAATGATTTTATTAGCCATTATGCAGCTAAAGGAGAATGCATATCTGGTTACAATTAGAGATCATTTGATAAAGAACACCGGTAAGAACTGGACTCTGGGTGCAGTATATGTCCCGTTGGACCGTTTGAATAAAATGGGATACCTTGATACGAGAATAGGAGGTCCGAATGCAAAGCGCGGCAGGAATGAAATTAAATATTACAACCTTGCTAAAAGGAGTATTGAAGCTTTGAATGAATTAAAGCATGTTAACAATACACTCTGGGAAGGATTTTCTGAATTATCATTAAATGGTTAATAAAAATGGGTAAAAAAGAAATAAAATATCCAAAAATCGCGACATGGATATTGACGAATTTTATTCAGGATTTTGACCAGAGATTCTTAATTGGTGACCTGAAGGAAATTTATATAACCAAAACTGAGGAAAAAGGACAAATTTATTCGAGGGTCTGGTTCTGGCTTTTCGTCTTATCGTCAATCCCATGTTTTGTAAAAAAGTCACTGTACTGGAGGTTTACGATGTTCAAAAATTATATAAAAACCGCATTTCGTAATATGAAAAGGAAAAAAGTCTTTTCATTTATCAATATTGCAGGGCTTACTATAGGCATGACCTGCTGTATACTGATTTTACTCTGGGTTCAGGATGAGCTAAGCTATGACAGGTTTCATAGAAATGCAGATAATATATATATTGTTGTCTCTGAAAGGGAGAGGGATTCTGAGTCGTTTTATATACAGACAACACCCGCACCAACAGCACCAACAATGAAAGAAAAGTATCCGGAAGTAATAGAAGCGGCAAGATACAGAAATCTTGGAAAAAGATTGATCAGGCATGAACAGATTTTCGATATAGAGGAAGACATAGCTTTCGCAGATCCATCTATTTTTGAAATATTTACATTTCCGTTTGTTAAAGGCAATCCTGAAAACGCTCTTGAAGATTTATACTCAATTGTAATTACCGAGGATATGGCAGAAAAATATTTTGGGGATGAAAATCCGGTCGGGAAAACACTCTTTTTTGGGAAAGAACTCGGGATGTTCTCATCCTCAGATTATGACCTTACTGTCAAAGGTGTGATTAAAAACATTCCCTCGAACTCAAGTATAAATTTTGATTTTATCGTACCCTTTGAACTCCTTGGTAAAATTTTCAACCGGGATTTATCCGGATGGAATTTCTCATTTGGATTTCGTTCTTTTATATTACTGAAAGATGGAACTGATTATAAAGGATTTAACAAAAAAATTTCCGGATTTATTAAACAGAGTGCAGCAGCATGGAATGTTAAAACACTTCTAAAACCCATGGTTGATATATACAGACGAGGCTACAATAATGATGGGGTAATCAAGAGTGTGTACATATTCACCTCACTGGCGATACTTACATTGATTATAGCCTGTTTAAATTTTATAAATTTATCTACTGCCCGTTCAAGTAACAGGGCAAAAGAAGTTGGAATGAGAAAAGTCATAGGAGCAAGAAGGACAGAGCTTTTTATACAATTTTTAGGAGAATCGGTTTTTATTTCGGTTATTTCATTAGTCGCTGCCGTCGTTCTTGTCTATCTGCTGCTTCCGGTTTTTAACAGTTTTTCAGGGAAATTAATAACAATTGATATGTCTAAAAATCTGTTTTCACTTATTGTTATCGCTGTGATTATTCTTTTCACGGGAATTCTTTCCGGGGCATACCCAGCTTTGGTACTTTCCGCCTTTCAACCAACAAAAATTCTGAAAGGGAGTAATGCTTCCGGTAGTAAAACCTCATCGGTTATCAGAAAAATTCTTGTCACAATTCAGTTCTCTATTTCAATTCTGCTTATTATATGCACTATTGTTATATCAAGGCAGCTTCATTTTGTCAGGAATACGGACCTTGGCTTTGACAAAGAGCATTTATTATATATCGAAATGAATGACGTTCTGAAAAGTCAATATGAGGTATTTAAAGGTGATTTATTAAGAAATCCTAAAATTAAAAATGTCACAGGCGCTTGTAGTGCGCTAAGTGAAAATTTAAATTATTCTCAAGCTGACTGGGAAGGGAAACCGGAAGATACTTATCTAACAACAGCAATTAATCCTGTAAGCTATGATTATTTTGAAACTATGAGCATGAAATTCGTTGAGGGGAGAGGATTTTCCAGGGAGATTTCAAGTGATGCAAGCCAGGCATATGTTATTACCGAAGAAGCTGTAAAAGTTATGAAACTGGATTCGCCTGTTGGAAAGAGGTTTTCTGTGTGGGGACGTGAAGGAAAAATTGTCGGGATAGTAAAGGATTTTTATTATGAGCCTCTGTATCACGGAGCCTTTCCGACTGTTTATTTATATAGTCAACAAAGGATTAATTCAATTATTATCAAAATAAACTCAGAGAATATACCGCAGACTATTAGTGATATAGAAATGTCTTTTAAGAAATTTAATCCGGAATATCCGTTTGTATTTAATTTTGTTGATGAAACCATCGATGGTTTTTACAGGTCTGAACTACAGATGGAAAAAGTCTTTAAGACATTTGCATTTCTTGCTGTATTTATTGCATGCCTCGGGATGTTCGGTCTTTCCGCATTTGTTGCTGAGAAACGGACAAAAGAAATCGGTATTAGAAAAGTCTTGGGAGCGTCTACAGGAACAATTTTAAACCTTTTATCCGGAAATTTCATAATACTGGTTGTTTTAGCTAATATTATTGCAGTTCCTATTGGATATTATTTCATGAACAGGTGGCTTGAGAGTTTTGTTTACCATATCAACATCGAATGGTGGGTGTTTGTTTTGTCGGGATTACTTGCTATAGTGACTGCGGTTTTGACTGTTAGCTATCAGTCGATTAAAGCAGCAAAGGCAAATCCGGTGGATACTTTAAGTTATGAATAACAAAGAAAAAAAATATCCAAAAATCGCCACATGGTTTCTCAGTAATTTTATACCGGGTCATGATCAGAGGTTCCTGATTGGCGATCTGAAGGAAATTTATATATCCAAAGCTGAAGAAAAAGGAAAGGTTTATGCAAGGATCTGGTACTGGTATTTTCTTGTTTCATCGATCCCTTATTTTGGTAAAAATTCTATTTTCTGGAGGTTTACGATGTTCAAAAATTATTTAAAAACCGCATTTCGCAACATGAAAAGGCAGAAAGTATTTTCACTAATTAATATTTCCGGTCTTGCCATTGGAATGGCATGCAGTATACTAATATTGTTCTGGGTTCAGGATGAATTGAGCTATGACAAATTTCATATAAATATCGACAGGATCTACCGCATTGTAGACGGTATACCCGTCGGTAAAAAGGTTGATATGTCTGCTTTAACAGCTCCGCCGGTAGCACCTGCTCTTACGCAGGATTACCCGGAAATTTTAGAATATACCCGTTTTAGTGACGGCATAAATACACTTGTTAAGTATGGGGATAAGGCGTTCTATGAGACATTATACACAAATGCTGATCCGGGAATTTTCAAAATATTTTCTTTTTTTATGCTTAAAGGAGATCCGGAAACCGCGTTATCCGATCCCTATTCTGTAGTTTTAACTGAGAAAACAGCAGAAAAATATTTTGGAGAAGAAGATCCATTAGGTAAAACCTTAAACATTAATAATGAATTTAATGTTACTGTAACAGGTGTCGTTAAAAATTTACCGCAAAATTCAACAATTCAGTTCGATTTTATTTCTCCATTCACAAAAACATTTTTTGATGAACGCCAATTAAACAACTGGGATGCTAATTTCCATTATGCTTTTGTCTTACTGAAAAAAGGTGTTTCGGCAGAAAACCTGGACAATAAAATATCCAATTACCTGATAGAACATGATCCTGAACAAACAGATACGATTGACCTGCAGTGGTTTGGAGATACTCATCTTTATTCACAACTTGAACATGAATTTGATGGTCTGGGTGATATTAAATATGTTTATATTTTTTCTGTTCTTGCTGTGTTTGTATTGCTTATAGCGTGTATAAATTTTGTGAATTTAACTACGGCGAAGTCAGGAAGCAGGTCAAAGGAGATCGGTGTCCGCAAGGTAGTGGGTGCTGATAAAAAAGACTTGAGAGGACAGTTTTTCAGTGAAACTATTATAATGACTTTTATCGGATTGACTGCAGCATTGATTCTGGTCTGGATACTATTGCCGTTTTTTAATGAATTATCAGGCAAACAGATCGATCCGGTCTCTATGAATTTGTTCAAACTTCTGGGATTATTTGCTTCAATTGCACTTTTAACAGGAATAATATCCGGAATTTATCCCTCATTATATCTGTCATCTTTTCAGCCCGTAAAGGCTTTAAAAGGTAATTTCACTACCGGAAAAGGAGGCAAAGTCTTTAGAAAAATACTTGTTGTCTTTCAGTTCTTATTGTCAATAATATTGATTATCTGCACTATAACTGTTTCAAAGCAGTTAAATTTTATTAATAATTTCGATCTTGGTTATAATAAGGATCACATTGTAGAAATGCGGATAACAGGTGATATGAATCAGAATTTTTTGTCATTTAAAAATGAACTTCTTTCTAATCCCGTTATAAAAAATGTCACAAGAGCGATGGCGATGCCGAACAATATTGGTTCATCTCCCGGCAGCCCGGAATATGAGGGGAAGGAAGAAGGAGATAACTGGTATATAAGGGCGGATTTTGCCGATTTTGATTATTTCGAGACCTTCGGCATGGAAATTATCCAGGGAAGAAGCTTTACAAAAGAACATTTAACAAGTGATTATATGGCATATATTGTAAATGAAGAAGCTGTCAAGAGAATGGGAATGACGGATCCGATTGGTAAAAGGTTCTCTTTCTGGGGTGATGAAGGACAGATAATCGGTGTTGTTAAGAATTTTCATTTCAGGCCTGTGCATTATAAAATTGAACCGATCGTATACAGACTTATGGAACCCTGGTACAGAAGAATAATTGTGAAAATAAATCAAACAAATATAAGTCATTCTTTGAGTTTTATTGAAGACACATGGAAAAAACATTTCACGAAATACCCGTTCATATACAGTTTTTTCGATAAACGGTTTGAAGCAATGTATAAAGCAGAAAATAACATGGGAAAATTGATCAGCTATGCGTCGATACTTGCAATATTTATTGCATGTCTCGGTTTGTTCGGATTAGCGGCTTTTATGACAGAACAGCGTACGAAAGAGATCGGGATCAGGAAAGTGCTGGGCTCAACTTTGGTTGGAGTTGTATATCTGCTTACAAAGGACTTTACAAAACTGGTTTTGCTTGGGAATTTAGTCGCCTGGCCCATTGCGTGGTTTGCAATGAGAAAATGGCTCCAGTCTTTTGCCTATTCTATTGAGCTAAGTATATATATATTCATTTCTGCAGGATTTATTGCCTTATTTATTGCTTTTTTAACGGTCAGTTACCAGTCATTAAAAGCAGCACTGAGCAATACTGTTGATGCATTAAAGTACGAGTGAGGTACGATTTCACTGTTCAATCAACAATACACTCCCAGTGTCATTCCAGTGTTGATGTGAGTAATTTAATTCGTATCTAGAAGAACTAATAATCCCTAAGTGTCATTCCCGAGAAATCGGGAATCCAGTTTTCTGAATTAAGTAAAATATAGGTTTTTTATTTCCATAACAATTCTGAAAAAAACTGTTTATCTGTCCTTTTTAAACTCAATAAAATCCGGCAGTGAATAGTGGGAATTCATCTTCTCTTTTCCTCTGTCGAAATCCGCTAATGCTTTGAGCGGGAGCTTTGACTCAGGAAAAAGCGACCTGATCTTATAAGCATGAGGGCCTTTTTTTAATTCATCAGAGAGATTTATTTTTACCACATCTGAAAAATTGTGGAAATAGTAAACATAGATTTCACAATTGTTCAAATCGAAAATATTTGAATATACAGTTGCAGAACTCCTTCTTGCGACTTTTTCTACGTGAACCGCATTCAGTATTGATCTGAAGTTTTCAACTATAGGTTCCATATTTTTGTTAAGCATTTCATTTGCTATTTCATACCTTTGACAGGGATGTCCGCCCATCTGAGGATTATTGGGCAGGAAGTTTGTGAGAACCATATAATCACCTTTTTTCCTGATTATATCAATATCCGAATCCTTCCCGGGACCGCCGATTATTACTGCATCACCTTTTCTATCGGCAAACATTAACTGCCCCTGTCCCTGAAGAGCATTGAACCTGTATTTCTCAGCCATTTCTATAACTTCTTCCACAGTGGTACACTCTTCCATGATCTTATAGATCAGGTTACCGTTATACGGTTCTTTGTCTTCGGAAAGTTCAAGATTAACTCTTGGTGTTGATGCACCGTCGAAACATAATCCGTGTTCATTCATTCCGCCCTGGGGCCAGCCGTTGTTAAAACCGAAATATACTGAACCGAATTTTCCTTCTTCGCCCGGTATGAACCAGATATTGGTATCTGAGTCTATCATGTCCTCATTATTACCGAAGAAAGTAATCCCGCCCTTTGTCGCCATAAAAAATGTACATGGGAAAATAAGAGTATTTGTTAAAAAAAGGATTGCCAGGAAATATATAATTGATCTAAACTTCTGTTTCATTCTTTCCTCCAATAGAGTTATTCTGTATTTTCAATAAGGAAGTTTACTTAGATACGGGAATTATTTTTTTAAGTTTCTTAAGCAGAATATTC
>JBHPGK010000095.1:0-13012 GCA_042570605.1 Candidatus Zhuqueibacterota bacterium | reverse complement strand
TCCCTCGTAATGACAGCCTATTATTACGCTTTTTAATCGTTTTCACACAGTCTGCAAGTTCGGAATGACAGCGCAATAAGCTAATTTCAATAAATTATAAAGTATATCATGTACTATTTTTATTTCAGTGTTCCGATAAACTCTGCAAATTTCTTTTTCTGAAGATTTGTCATTTTTTCCGGTATTTTTACATAAACTTCCGCGAAAAAGTCTCCGGTACCGGTTTTAGATTTAATACCCAGCCCTTTTAGTTTAAAGACTTTTCCGTTTTGGATTCCGGCAGGTATCTTGAGGTTTATTTTTTTTCCATATGCGTTTCTTAGCTCGACAGTACTGCCGAGTACAGCATCTTTGAGGCTTATATCTAATTTAGCAAATATATCGTTCCTTTTTCTCTGATAATGCAAGTCTTCCTGAACATTAAAAGACAGGATAAGATCGCCGGGGGGCTGATCCGCAATGCTTTTTTCGCCCTGACCTCTTATCCGTATTTTTGAACCGGTGTCGACTCCCTGGGGTATCCTGACCTTCAGCTTTTTTCCGTCCGAACCGGCTATATATGTCTCACCGCCGTTTATAGCAAGATCAAACGGGATCGAGATTTCCGCTTCGATATCCCTGTTTTTTCTGCGGGACTGGGTAAAAATGTTCTCAAATCCACCCATGTTTTTCCTGCTTCCGGACTCGGAACCAAAAAAACTGCCGAAAATGTTTTTCAGATCTCCAACATTACCGTATTCACCATGGAAATTACCGCCGTTTTTCCCGAACGACGAAAAGTCAAATCCCCCTTCTCCAAAACCATGCGAAAAATCAAAATTCCCGCCCATTGGATTTTTCCGGAATTTATCGTACTCCGTCCTTTTCTTATCATCGCTTAAAGTATGGTATGCTTCAGAGATTTCCTTAAACTTTTCTTCCGATTGTTTATCTCCCTGTGTTTTATCGGGATGATATTTTACGGCAAGTTTCCTGTATGCCTTTTTTATTTCGCCGGAAGAGGCAGTTTCACTTACCCCAAGTATCCGGTAAAAATCTTTAGTCTGAGTACTCAATTAAAACACCCTTTCATAAAAAACCCCCTGCCGATAAGCAGGGGGTTCTATTAACCAGAGCTGCACTGTTATTTAATTTCAATCGTTTTCGGCTCAGCTTCTTTCGACTTGGGAATACTTACAGTAAGAACACCATTTTTGAAATTTGCTTTAACATCTTCATCCTTAGTATTCTCAGGCAGAGTAAAAGATCTTTCGAATTTTCCGTAGGATCTTTCAGAATAGTGGTAATGGTCATTTTTGCTGTCTTCTTTGGAGGCTCTCTCGCCGGAAACAGTAAGAACGTTCTTTTCAACTGACAATTTCACATCGTCTTTGCTCAACCCGGGAAGTTCAAACTCAATAGCATATTCTTTTTCTTTTTCATCAACTTCAACTCTCGGGCACCACAGCGGAGATTCGGTTCTGGTATCACTGTACAGTTCGCTGGATAAGAAATCATTTACAAGGCTGTTGACCGGATTGTGTCTCCAGTTAAGGTTTCTTGACGGGAAATATCTTACTAAACTCATTTTAATTCTCCTTTTTTTATTGTTGTCTTATTTTCTTTGATCTCTGCCTTATATACATGCAAACGGCGTGCCAAAACATTTTAAGCATGAAAAGACGATGCATGCCTGACAATGTGTCGCTATGCGCTGAAATAATTTCAATAAATCCTGACATATTGGCGTTTTGTGGCAGAACTGCAAAAGTGCATTTTTGATAAGTAATAGGGAGGGTTTATCTGCCGAAGGCAGATCCCGCCATTGACGGGAAAACCCTCCCCTACAATATTTTCATTTTTTCTATTCCGCCGGAGGCGGATCTACCTTGGGTAGACAAACTGCCCCCACATAAAGTATCTATATGTATCAGTATACTATGCGATCTACATAAAAGGCGAAAAATATTGTTTTTATCTGTTTTAATGTTTATATTTCAAAGTGTAAACTTGGAAAGGAGAGACACAGTATGAAAGCAACAGCGAAAGACCTCAGGTTTCATTCAAAAGAATTATTAGATGCCGTCTCGAGGGGCGAAAAAGTTACTATTACTTTTCGCGGTAAACCCCTTGCAAAGCTGATCCCTGTTAATACTGAAGATAAAGAAGATAGTCCTGATAATTCACTTTTTGGGATCTGGAAAGATAATGACATGGTGAGAAATGTTCAAAAATATGTGCGGGATTTACGAGAGGAGCGCTTCAAATGATTATAGATACTGATGTTTTAATCTGGTATATGAAAGGCAATGAAAAAGCTTATAAAATAATAGAAAACCGGAATAACTTTTTCATTTCCGTAGTTACATACATGGAGCTTGTCCAGGGAATAAGGAATAAAGGAGAGCTGAGAGAACTTAGAAAAGCATTAAGAATCTGGAATACAAAAATATTATACATAAATGAAGAAATTTCCGCTAAGGCAATGTTTTATATAGAACGTCACTATTTAAGCCATATACTACAAATTGCCGACGCCTTAATAGGGGCTACTGCTGTTGTTAATGCTTTGCCGCTGCTTACGGCTAATGATAAACATTACAAAATCATAAAAGAGATCGATATTAAAAGTTTCCGCCCCTGATGAATTTTTCTCTCTGTGCCCTCTGTGTTGAAAAAACGGGGTAGGGAATTCGGATTTGGGTTTTTCCGCCATAGGCGGATCTGCCTCCGGCAGAGGGATTTACTTGGGATTTTTAGTTTTGTGTTTTGGATTTTATTCCAGGTATTTGTTTTTAATCAAGTTCAAATATTCAACAATTTTATCATGATCATTCTGAATTTTACCGGATTTGACGGCTTCATCTATATCCTTTTTTATCAAACCTACAGTTTTTCCCGGCTGAATACCGCAGATCTTCATTATTTCATGCCCGTCTAATGCCGGTCTGAAGCTGCTCTCTTTATCTTTTTCAATAACTTCTACTATCCTTTTCCGGACAAAATCAAAATTTTCAAGGTGTTTCTTTACCCGGAATTTATTCCCGCTCGTAATATCTGTCCTGCACATTATCAGGAGGTCTTCAAGGTCGTCCCCTGCTTCGGTAATCAATCGCCTGATTGCAGAATCCGTTACATTCCTGTTCGAAAGATTTATCGGTCTTAAATGAAGCTTTGTAAGCTTGTAAATAAACTTTGATACAGAATTATCGATTTTCAGTCTTCTGCATAATTTTCTGGAAATACCTGCTCCAATCTCATCATGCCCGTGAAAGGCCCAGCCTGTACCTTCAACATATTTCTTTGTAGCCGGTTTTCCTATATCATGAAGAAGCGCAGCAAGTCTTAATTCTTTTTTATGCGTTTTTTCAGAGATATTATCTACAACTTTCATGGTATGGTGATAAACGTCTTTATGGAACTGTCCGTTTATCTCAGAAACTCCTTCCAGAATATCTACCTCCGGTAAAAATGCCCCTAAAATTCCTGCTTTTTTAAAAATATTAAATCCTTTTGAAGGCTTTTCCAGGTCAATTAAAGAAAATATAATGTCCCTTTTTTCAGAAAATGAAAGCTGTTCAACCTGCTGCTTATTGTTCTTAAGATATTCAAACAGCTCAAGGGCTGTTTCTTCTTTGTTTTCCGACTGCTTTTGAATAAGGGTAAGCAGGTCATTTGAATCAATTGTTAAACCGGAACTTTTCATTTTTGAATTATATTCTTCTCAATTAAAACACTTAATACGTCATCAAAATTTTCAAACAAAATGAACGGTATTTTTTGTTCTTTACAGTATTTTGCAAAATCCTTTTTTGCAAATATTATATCCGCATGCGGTGCTGCACACCTGTCGGAATATCCGTCACCAATATATACAACAAAACTGCCTTTTTCCTCTTTTTTCAGGTGACCTCCTTTACAGTTCCCGCATTTTCCGCAGCCCTGCTCAAAATAAGGAAAGTCCGGTATCACGGTTCCATCTCCTGTGAATTCTGCGGTATTTGCCCTGAAAGGAATTTCTTCAATATTATACTTTTTTAAAAAATATTGAATATAAAAGTCCAGCCCGTCGCTCAGGATCGTAACAGGTATATTATTTTTGATTAAAATTCTGTAAAATTCAAGAAATGTACTGTCAATCTCGAGGTCCCTGATCAGTTTTAGAACTTCATCTAATGTAAAATTGACTATTTTACACTCTTCGATCATCAATTTCCGGGATGACATTTTGTTCTCTTTCCAGAGTTTTATCAGGTCAAAGTTTCTTTCTTTTGCATAGTGTGTAAAAATATAATTACCGATATCAATTGAAGAGATTGTCCCGTCAAAATCACAAAACACTTTCACTGCCGGCATAAGTTTCATTTCCTCTCAGTTTCCATTTTCCGCCTTTAAACCTTAAAAAGTTGCAGATGAATCTCGAAAATTCATCGAGTCCGTGAATAACCCAAACCGTTATAAGCCCGAAACCAAAAACAAAAAGAGCAGCCCAGTTAGCGGTTATCTCAAAAACAGCGACCCAGATAATTGTGGTCCACATAAGCCAGTTTAATTCTCCGGCACCCCGCAAATTACCTATAAATACAATGTTCATTGCTTTAGGTATCTGCACTACGGCAAATACTTTCATTAAGATCGACCCGAGTGCAATAACGTTCCTGTCGGACGTAAATATCATTATAATGTTCTGTGAAAAACCGGGAATTATTGCAGCAAGGATCAAAACTAAAAGTATTATAACCCGCCAGGCAACAAGTCCTGCTTTTTCTGCAAGGTCATGATTTAACGCCCCAACATGTTTGCCGATTATGACCATGGTTCCGAACCCAAACCCCTGGTACAGCATTGATAAAAATGACTGAACTCTCAAGAGTACCTGGTGGGTTGCTAATGCAATAACACCAAGTCTTGCAACATAAGTTGTCACAACAAGTAATCCGAAAGCCCATGAAAGCTGCTCGATGGTTGTCGGAAATCCCTTTTTAAAGAGCAGCTTAAAAGTAGACCACTTTGGCGTAAAAATCTCCCTGAAAGACAAATACAGCTTTAGTTTTCTGCTTCGAAGTAGTGTCATGGTAATAAAAAAGCCAATTGTATGAGCCATTCCGGCTGATATCGCAACGCCTGCTACACCAAGTCTCGGAAATCCAAACTGCCCGTAAACCATAAGGGGCAGCAGGGTAAATTCCAAAGCTGCAATTGTAATATTGATTATCATTGAAAAGTGGGTATCCCCGGACCCCCTGATTATCCCCACAGCAATAAAATTCACTATTATAAACGGCAGAAAATAGGACAGCGTTTTTAAATAAAGTGCTCCATACTGTCTTGCAACAGGTTCTGCCTCCTCGATAAGACTGAATATGGCCGGTGCAAAATAATAAAAAATGAAGGTTATAAGTATTGACAGGATAAAGCCCAGCATCAGGGATTGTCCGAGCACATGATTTGCCTGCCAGCTGTCCTTTGCGCCAAGCAGCCTGCTTATGATCAAAGAACTGCCGACAACAAAGGTAAGAAGAACAGTAAATATAAGGATCACCATCTGAAGAGCGAATCCGACTCCTCCAAGTGCCGCTGCACCGATATGACCGATAAATATCGCCTCAACCATCCACATAACGGTCTGTGCGGACAGGTCTACCATTGCCGGAACAGAGGTTTTTATAACTTCCCAGAGTTGTGATGGAGATTTCTCACTGCTGTCTATCAATATCTGCCTCTATTTAGAAATTCTTTATCTTTACATTATTGTCTTCATCAAGTACAATAATTTTGGGTTTGAATTTTCCGGATTCATCTTCATCCAGCTCACAAAAAGCAAAAATTATTATTCTGTCTCCCTCGCTGCCAAGGCGGGCTGCTGCACCGTTTAGACCGATCTTCTTTGATCCCCTCTCCCCTTCGATGATATAAGTTTCAAACCTGCTGCCGTTATCTATATTCGAAACCAGAACTTTTTCATACGGTAAGATCCCGGTCATTTCAAGAAAATCCTTATCAACTTCCAGGCTTCCTTCATATTCCAATTTTGATTCAGTAACCTTTGCATTATGGATTTTCGATTTCAGCATTGTAATTTTCATTTTATATCCTTTTTTGACTTGTTATCTATTCTCCAGATCGTAAGTACTCTCTGGATAGCCGTAATATTGGCAAATACCGCAATTATTACCATTGCGCCGACCAGAAATGATTCTCCAAAGATCGCTCCAAATCCAATTGCAACCACTCTTTCGGGTCTCTGCATTATACCGACCTTGCAGTCGTAACCCAATCCCTCGGATCTGGCACGGATATAACTAACCATCATTGAGCCGCCAAGCGCAATAAATGTAAAAATGGAAGACAGGTACATCTCTTGGGCGACAAAATAAAAACCCACACCAAAAAAGGCAAAAACCTCAGAATATCTGTCAAGTGTTGAATCCAGTAATGCCCCGAACCTCGATGCATATCCTGTTGCACGTGCGACTTTTCCGTCCAGAATGTCAAAAGTGCCCCCTACAAGAACCAGTATTCCCCCGGTAAGAAGATGTCCTCTTGCAAGGAAAAATGCAGCTATCCCGGTTACAACCATCCCCGTAGTTGTTATATAACTTGGATGCACTTTTAACTTTACAAGCAAATTTATAAGAGGGACTAAAAGTGTTTCATATGCGGTTTTGATAAATTCAGGCAGCATAGTTCTGACTTTCACATCTTTCGATTCATTTTTTCCCATATCCGTTTTTCCCTTCAATAACCAGGACAAATTCCCCTTTTGGCTTTCGCAATTTAAAATGTTTCAAAGCTGATGATATATCCGCCCTGATTGTCTCTTCAAATTTCTTAGTGATCTCTCTTGAAATAGAAATTCTTCTATTTCCAAGACGTTCCTGAAGCTCTGTCAGGGTTTTGACCACCCTGTAGGGAGATTCAAACAATATTATTGTTTTTTCCTCTTCTTTCAAAGAATTAAGTTTCTTCTGCCGCCCTTTTTTAGTCGGTAAAAATCCTTCAAAAACAAACCTGTTTGAAGGCAGTCCGGATAAGATCAGAGCCGGAACAAATGATGTACATCCCGGTATCTGTTCAATACGGAATCCTTCTTTAACAGCTTCAACTATTAGATTATAGCAGGGATCATTGATACCCGGTGTGCCTGCGTCACTCACTACTGCAACAGATTCTCCTGCATTTAATTTATTTATAATTAAGGGTATTCTCTTTTTGTGATTATACGCATTAAAACTAATACTTTTGTTCTTAATTCCATATTTATTAAGCAGTATGGACGTTTTTCTTGTGTCCTCGGCTGCAATCAGGTCTGTTTCTTTAAGTATTCTGACTGCTCTGAATGTAATGTCTTCCAGATTGCCAATCGGGGTGCTTACTATATAAAGTACTCCGCGTGACTTCTCTTCAAATCCGGACAAAAATTTTATCCTCTATGAAAAATTATTATGCCAATCTTCCGGGTTTTGGAAATCCGGGAGGTTTTTAAGGTTCAAAACAGTTTTCTTGTGATCGTACCTCTTCCTTTAAATTCGTTTCTTTTAACCGTTTCGGAAACCCTGCTGATAAAATCTCCGGCAAAACCGCTTTCAAGAAGTTTATCCCTATCATACTTCCTGTCTGTTTTCAAAAACAAATACCGGTCAACTTCTTCATAAGAAAAACCAAGCTCCTCTTCATCTGTCTGGCCTTCCCATAATCCGGCTGATGGAGGTTTATTCACTATTTCATCCGGGACGCCAATGTGTCGGGCAAGCTGCCTTATCTGGGTCTTATAAAGATCGCTCAAGGGATTAATAGCCGATGCAACATCACCATGAAGCGTTCCGTATCCAAGAATTATTTCTGTTTTATTGCTTGTACCCAGAACCAATGATCTTTCAAATTTGGAAATATCATACAGTATGCTCATCCTTTCCCTTGCCATCTTGTTGCCTCTGCGGACCCTGTCGGCATCCGGAAAATTCAAAAAAAACGCATCCACCATAGGAGAAATGTCAATCTTATAATGATTTATACCCAAAGTTTCCACAACTTTCATAGCATCATCATTACTGTCTCTGGTAGAAGTACGATACGGCATTAATACACCGGTTACATTTTTATCCCCAAGAGCCTGCGCAGCCAGAAAAGCGGTCACTGACGAATCAAGACCTCCTGATAATCCGACTACTCCTTTATCAAATCCCTCATTATCAAAATTCTCTCTTAAAAAACGTACCAGAGCACCGTTAACAAAATCACAGTCTATTTTTAATAACTCTTCCATCTCTTTTTTACTGGTTGTCTATCTGTGCCTTCTGTAATTTACCGGAAAAATCTACATATATTGTTTTTGTTTCACTAAAGAATTCGTAAACTTCCCAGCCTCCTTCTCTATGTCCGTTACCGGTTTCCTTTACACCGCCGAAAGGCATATGACACTCAGCTCCAATAGTCGGACCGTTAATGTATGTAATTCCGGCATCAAAGTCTCTTATTGCATTGAAAGCAAGGTTTACATCTTTTGTATAGATCGATGATGAAAGACCATATACGGTATCGTTATGCACCTTAACGGCTTCATCAAAATCATTAACCTTGATAACTGAAAGTACAGGTCCGAAAATCTCTTCCTGGAAAATTCTCATATTTGGTTTAACATCCGTAAATACAGTTGGTTTATAGAAAAATCCGTTTTTACAATCACCTTCGGTATAAGCTTCACCCCCACAGACCAGCGAAGCGCCTTCATTTTTACCGATTTCAACATATTCCCTGACAACTGTTCTTTGTTCTTCATTGACCAGCGGACCAACATCGTTACTTTCATCAAGCCCGTTGCCGAGTCTCAAGCCGTTTGCCCTTTCCACAAGCATATCAACAAACTTGTCGTGAATATCTTTATGCAGTATAAGCCTGCTTGTTGCAGTGCATCTCTGGCCGGTTGTACCATAAGCTCCCCATAAAACACCCTCAAGAGCAAGTTCAAGATCTGCATCCGGCATTACTATCTGAGCATTTTTCCCACCCAGTTCAAGAGAAACTCTTTTCAGCATTTTTCCTGCCCTTGAAGCAATGTCTTTGCCTACGTCACTTGAACCGGTAAAAGAAATTACGCCAATATCCGGATGTTCAACTAAACCGGTTCCGATTACCCTCCCGCTTCCAGTAATTATATTGATGACTTTTGGAGGTACGCCGGCTTCAAGTAATATCTTTACAAATTCAACTGCAGTAGCAGGTGTATCTGTTGCGGGCTTAAATACGACCGTGTTGCCGCATACAAGTGCCGGGAAAATCTTCCAGGTCGGGATTGCCATTGGGAAATTCCACGGAGAAATAAGTCCTGCTACGCCTATAGGGCGCCGGATTGTCATGTTGAATTTATTCCGCAGTTCTGATGGTGCAGTATGACCGTGAAGTCTTCTGCCTTCATTTGCAGCATAGTATGCAGTATCTATACCTTCCTGTACATCGCCCCTGGTCTCTTTCAGCACCTTTCCCATTTCTCTTGTCATCTGTTTTGCGATCTCTTCCTTTCTTTCAACCATGATATCGCCTGCTTTTTTTATAATCGCTCCTCTTTCGGGCGCAGGAAAAAGTCTCCATTCCTCAAATGCTTCCTTTGCAGATTTGATTGCCCGCTCCAGGTCTTCCCTGTTTGATTTTGGGAATACTCCGACAACGTCATTTTTATTAGCCGGGCTGATATTCTCAAACCATTCTCCACCGGATGATTCACACCAGGAACCGTCAATATGGTTATAAAATTTTTCCGCCATGAAAAATCTCCTGTTTATTTATATGTTTATATTATGATAATATTAACCTTTAATAATACTAAAATTCTTTAATAAAGTCAAGGTTTGTGATTACAGAGAAAGAAGGCTAAGAATCCCCGCCTTTGGCGGGACAGGAAGGCTGACACTTAGAAAAACCAGTCCACTCAAGCAGGATACAATTGTCTGCTTCTGGCGGAAAAGAAATAAAGAATATTTTAATGGAGCATGTGTAGTGTATTAAGCTTCATTTTTCGTTATTCATAAATGAAATACTTGCCCCAATCCCGCCAAGTTCATTCAGTTGTACATGATTATATTCTGTATAAATCTTGTCTTTAAACCAGCTATAAGTAAAATATAAATTTATTTTGAACTTTTTGAAAAACGGAATTTTAAAACCATAGACAAATCCGCTGCTCCTTACAGAATAATCTTCAATTTTAAGCAGTGAGATTTTCGGTATAATAAATATCTTTTCTCCAAATCTTAATCCAAACGAGGCTTCCGAGATTCCTATTTCTTCATATAATTGCAGGTCTATTAGCCAGTTTGAAATTCTTTTATAAGATTTAATAAAGCTACAATAAGAAAATTGAGTATATAAATAAATGGGTTTAGTGCTTATTTTTGCTTTATATGAAATTCCAATTTGTGTCCCTTCTGAAAATTTAGGAAGAATTACGTGTCCGACATTTATCTCAAATCCATGTCTGAATTGCGCAGCAGATTGACTCGCAAAAACCATAATTGAAATGAACAACAAAATAGTAATCTTATTTGACATTTTATCACTGGTAATTTTTTACTCTATTTAAATAATACAATAAATGCGATCAGTTACCCGTTGTTTCCTCGATTCCTCCAAATATTTCCAAAAACTCACCATTCGCATTCTGTACAACTCTCAGCCAGACAGCAAACGGTTCTCTTCTGAAAATTGTAACCAGTAACGGTTCATCAGGGGATTCAAATTTTGTGATCACAATTTCCCAGGCATCGTCAGCAGAATTCAAAAAAGACCATTCAGTCCTGTCTGAAAAGTTATTTTTCTCGAAATCCCAGTTGCCGTCATCGGTTATTTCCAGATCTGAATGTTCTGAATGAACCCACGTAAGAAACTCTTCAAACTTTGCTGATACGTCAAATTCATTATCATTTTCATTAGATGTGGATTTGTCAGAACAATTAGAAAACATGAAAATGCTTAGTAAAATCACAAATAAAGTAATTATAAAGCTATATCTTTTCATGGTGAATCACCTTTTATCAAAAAGCAATGTTTAACCGTCAATAAAAAAATCACGGTTTTTTTTGTTTATATCAACCGCAGACCGCGGTTTATTAATTGCCTCAGCCGCCGCCGCCGCCTGAAGATGCTGGGCCATTGTAATATTCCTGCAATATCTGTCCGTTCGAAAAACGGGTTGCAGATAAAACAAGCTTACCGTCACATGTATCTTTTACCTGAAAATTTGTGGTGGTTTCAACGCTGAGGGTTTCTGTAATAATTATTTCCTTTTCTGAATTTTCAAACTTCCACACGGTGCTTCGCCCGGATATTTCTTCCTCAAATTCCCAATTGTCTAAATAGTTTAAGTTCAATAAGGAATGTCTTCCGCTTACCCAGTTTATAAATTCATACAAATTGCTCAGCGCTTTCGGGTTTATTTCAGGTTCTTCTGTTTCCTGTTCATTATCTTTTATACCGGTAGAATTCTTACTGCATCCCGGCATTAGAAAAAAGCAGATAATCAAAGGAATTAAAACCAATTTAAATAGATTTTTTTTCATGTTTTTCCCCCTGTCATTTTTATAATGACGACAAAAACCGGAAAAGGTAACAGGATATAAAATGAATCATCCTTATTTCACAGCCTTATGAACAGCTGCTACGCCAAAAAGCAGGCGCTTATGAACAACTTTTGAGAATCCGGATTTATATAAAATTTCTGATAATTCTTCTCCGTTATAAAACCTCGGGATCGTACTGGAAAGATAGGTATAACCGGCTTTTGAACCTGAAATAAATAATCCGACAGGTTTAACGGCGGTTTTTACATAAAGATGAACCAGTTTTCTGATCCATTTAGATCCCGGCTGACTTGTTTCGAGGTTTATAAACCTGCCCCCGGGTTTTAAAACACGTTTGAACTCGGCAAATGTTTTTGTTAGAATATCTTTGCTCAAATTTAAGTTTCGTGTAGCAAATGAAATTGTAATAAGGTCAAATGTATTATCAGGAAAAGGCAGCTCTTTCGCATCAGTAATGGTAAAAATTGTGTTTTTATTTTCTTTTTTCTCCTTTGCTTTGCTCTGCATCGGTACGCTGAAGTCCCCTGAGACAATAATCATCCCGTTATCCGCCAGCCTGTTCAGGTTCGCTGCCATTTCACCTGTCCCGCTGCATATGTCCATCCAGAGATTCCCGCCGTCTTCGGCAGCGATCCTTGCTGCTTTCCTTCGCCAGATCATATCAAAACCCAGTGTCAGCACATGGTTCACCATTTCATAAGTATCCGGTACCTCTGAAAATATTTTCTTTATTCCTTTAGACATTTGATGTCTGATTTTCCTTTCTAACCAGTGGTTTTTATAATTCGATGATTTAATTTCGGACAGCACACTGTGCTATCCCTACAAAAATAATTTCTTTCTTCGTGGCTTCGTGGTTGTTTCTTATAATTCGGGCGGTTCACGAACCTCCCCTACATATATATTCTCTGTTCCTCAGCGTCTCCGCGGTTAATTTCTCTCCCTCAGCTTTCATGTCCCGCAGAATGCGGGGAGCCTTTATTTTCAGCAATTTTATCCAGTGCTTTTAAACCGCTGCCTGTTAACGGTATCACAATCTTCTCATCTACAATGCTGTTATACTTTTTCAAAGCAGCGGGGGCAGCCGCTGATGTCGGTTCGACAAATAATCCCGATTTGTAAAGCTCGCTTAAAGCGTCCTTTATTTCGTTTTCCGATACAGTGAAAACATCCCCGCCTGTTTCATCTAATATACCTAAAATCTGTTCCGCCCTCACAGGCTCGGCGATCCTAATACCCTCTGCCACTGTTTTTTCAGGCTTGATCTCTGGAATTTCTTTAAGTTTCTCTTTATACATTTTATAAATGGGAGCACATGCCGCAATGAAATCCGCTCAAAATACATTTTACGCCAGTCATGTCTGGAACCCGTATTTTCTGCAGGGCACAAAAACAATCTCTTATGAGATATGGGAACAGTTTGGATTCAAGGCACCGGATACGATTATTGTCCCCTTAGG
>JBHPGK010000094.1:0-13050 GCA_042570605.1 Candidatus Zhuqueibacterota bacterium | reverse complement strand
GTTTGGTCAAATTTACCGGATGATGTATTAAGACAGGAAACCGGCAAATGAAGAAAATCGCATTGAATCCTCCAAGATTAATTGAGCAGATTTTAGGACTCCTTTTGATTGAAGAAGAAAAGCTTGGAGATTATTCTGAAGATTACAGGATCTTTGCTGACTCTAAAGGCAAATTCATTGCATTATTATGGTACTGCCTGCAGATAATTTTTGCAGTCCCCGCCTTTATAGAGAATATCATATACTGGAAATATACAATGTTTAAGAATTATCTGACGATGACCCTAAGAAACCTGAAAAACCAGAAATCATTTTCATTTATTAATATTCTTGGATTGGCAATTGGAATGGCAGTTTGTCTTATAATTGTGCAATATGTAGCATTTGAATTCAGCTTTGACAAATTCCATGAAAATATCCCGAATATATACAGACTTAGAGAGACCGGTTACAACAATGATGGTAAAATTGATGAGGAAGGAGCAGACTGCTGTAACGCCGCCGGAAAGGCAATTTCGGAAGCTTTTCCGGAAGTTCTTGATTATGTGAATATTACCAAAACAGTTGCTGGCGGAATTTTTTCGAATGGTGATATAAAATTCAGGGAAGAAAATGTATTCTGGGCTACCCCGTCATTTTTTAAAATGTTTTCATTTAAACTCCTGGATGGAAATGCATCGACCGAGTTATCACAGCCTGGAACAGCAGTTATATCCGAGAGTACTGCCAGAAAATATTTTAAAGATAATAATCCTTTAGGAAAAACTCTTACTTTTAACGGAAGCACGGATTTTAATGACGGAAGTACGGATTTTAAAATAACAGGCGTTTTTGAAGATGTGCCGAAAAATTCTCATTTTAAATTTGATATATTAACATCGATGATTACAAGGGGAGAGAGGGCTCAATCTTCCTGGGTATATGTTACGCATTATACTTATTTTCTGCTCAGACCAGGTACAGACCCAAATGAACTTGAAAGAAAAATAAATGATTTTGCTGAACCAAGGTCACAGGAAGTATTAAAGTCGCATGGTTATACTTTTAGATTTTTCTTACAGCCATTAAAAGATATTCACTTAAAATCGCATTTTGTAAGAGAAATCCAACAGAACAGCAGTGAAAGATTTGTCTATTTCTTAATGATAATTTCGTTTTTTATTCTGGTCATAGCCTGGATCAATTATATAAATCTATCCACTGCAAGGTCTATAAAACGTAGTACTGAAGTAGGAGTCAGAAAAGTTTTGGGAGCTAATAGATTCCAATTAATGAGACAATTCCTTTTTGAATTTATTTTTTATAACGTAATTGCCGCTTTTGTCGCAATTGTATCTGTAAGAATATTACTCCCCTACTTTAATCGTTTTAGCGGTCTGTATTTAGAATTTACGTTATGGAGCAGTCCAATATTCTGGCTGGTTTTTACTGTGTTGTTCTTTGCCGGAGCAATATTAGCCGGTATTTATCCTGCTTTTTTTCTCTCTTCTTTCAAACCAGTAACCGTGCTTAAAAGTAAGGTGATCGGTTCTTATAAAGGCAGCTTTTTAAGAAAAGGCCTGGCTGGTTTTCAATTTGCAGTCTCATTTGCTTTGATAGTAAGTACATTTATCATATATAAACAAGTAAGATTTATGCAGGAAAAAAGTCTGGGAGTAAATATCGATCAGACACTGGTAATTAAAGGTGCAAGAGTTTTTGAAAATATAGCCGACAGGGATCTGGAAAAAAAAGTGGACTCTTTCAAAAATGATCTACTTAGTTATCCTTCTCTAAAAAATATTTCAGTTTCAAGATTTGTCCCGGGTGAAGATGTATGGCTAATATTAACGGTTAAAAAGCAAAGTGAAAAATCAGAAGATGGAAAGGGCTATCATATTCTTCGTACTGATTATAATTTTATAGATTTATTTCAACTTGAACTATTAGCAGGAAGAAACTTTTCTAAGGATTTAATTACCGACAGCCGGGCTGTAATTATTAATGAGACAGCATTGAACTCACTGGGTTTTGAGAATCCTGAAGATGCTCTAAACCAAAAATTAACAGTTATATATAACAGTCTAAATTATACAATAATTGGTATTATTAAAGACTATAACCAGGAAACTTTGAAAGAAGCATATGAACCACTTTTGTTAATATTAGAACTGGATAATGCAATATATGGCCGCTGCGCAATAAAAATCCATACAGACAATTTACCTGAGACTATCGCTCTTATTAAAAATCAATGGGAACAGTTTTTGCCGGGAAATCCTTTTGATTATTATTTCCTGGATGAAAGCTTCAATAATATGTATAAATCAGAAAACCAATTTGGAAGGATATTCAGTCTTTTTGCGGTTCTCGCAATTTTTATTGCATGTCTCGGATTATTCGGATTGTCCTATTTTTCGATTGTACAGAGGATAAAGGAGATCGGAATTCGAAAAGTGCTCGGTGCATCAGAACTCGACATAATAAAATTAGTTTCAAAAGAATATATTATCATAGTGATCATTGCCACTTTCGTTTCTTCACCTGTAGTTTATTATTTTATGAATAGATGGCTTACAAGTTTTGCATTCCGGACAAATATTGGTTTTGGTGTATTTATATTTGCTGTAATAATTGTATTCTCTATTGCACTTATTACGGTTAGTTATCAATCATTAAAAGCAGCAGCAAATAAACCTATCGACTGCATAAAATATGAGTAGAAAATCAATCTTTTAATAAACAGGAGGAAAACATGAAAAAAGTATTATTCTTTATTTTAATATTTGTCTTTCTATTTGCAGTAGCACTTTCTGCATACAACAAGGTGAACAACGAAAAAGATGCTATTAAAAAAGCCATTGTTGAGGGGTATATTGAAGGAGTTATTACTAAAGGTGATGCAGAAATGGTAAAAAAAGGATGGCATGAAGATTGTGAAATCGTAGTTTTCAAAAATGGCAAATTACAAAAAGTCGACGTAAAATACTGGATAGACCGGTTTGAAAAAAATCCGGGGCCCTATGCGCCAAACACAAAAGTCAAATATGAATTTGAAGACATTAAAGTTACAGGTTATGCTGCTATAGTGGCTCTTAAAGTTTTTTACAACGGAAAACAAAAATACACCGACTATATGAACCTGTACAAATTTGAAGAAGGATGGAAAGTTGCCACTAAAACATTTTACACTCATTTCTAAAAATACCCTTTAGGAAAAAAAGAGCCGGTTCTTTTTACATGTATAATTAAATAAGCCCTTTCATCTCTGAAAGGGCTTTAAAACTGCTTTCTTTTTATACAATTACTTGACTTTATTAAATACCAGTGACATAGTCATCTCACGCAGTACGCCTGATGTAACGGACTCTGATGTAAGAGTTGCACCGTCTTCAGACAATGAATAGACCGAATTGGATTCGCCAACAGACATTTCTTCAATACCGTCCCTGATCGTTCTAAGCTCCACCTGGCTGTCCAACACTATTTTTTTGTCATTGAACTTACAGGTATATTTCAGTCCTTTATTTTCAGTACCATCATAAGTGTGCTGCTTACCGTCAATAATATATTCCCTGTCTGTAGATATTTCTCTGTCAAGCATCTCGATCTTTAGAAAGCTATTAATCTTCAGTATGTTACCTTTATGTTCAATCGTTAGAGTAATATCCGGTGATATTTGAGCCATCATACCAAAATCACTTTTTTCCTTATCGGCCTTCCATTTTCCTGTCAGGTTGATTCCTTGGGTAAAAGATAATGAACTGGTTACCATCACCATTATAATTACTAAACAAACGGAAAATCTTTTCATATGTCCTCCTCTGGTTTTTATTATAGTAACTTTGACTAAACTTATAGGCTAAAAGTTTCATAAAAGGGAAAATAATGGTAAAAAAATCTCTGGAAAAATTTTGGGTTTTCAGGAATCTGTATTGTTCTCTATAATCTCAAGAAATTTAAAAAGTACGATTATGTCATTCCAGCGCAGGTGCGTGTGGCTCAACTCGTCTTTCAAAGCGATTAAAGCCCAGTTATGTCATTTCGAACGTAGTGAGAAATCTAAACAAGTCTTTTTAGATCCTGAACCAAGTTCAGGATGACAATTTTGGAGTTGGGAAACACACAAGCAGGCTGGAATCCAGCCTTCGCTGGAATGATAAAGTAAACATTTTCCGGAATCAGGCAACGGAACACATTTAACCAAAAGTTTGCTTAACACTTAGTTTAATTAAAAAGTAACAAATATTCCGGATATTCGTAAAATATTAATCATACCCAAATCTATGAAAAAGTAATGCTTTATATCATAATTGCCAAAAATAAGGAGTTCTGCTATGTTATATAAACAAAACAAATCGATATTTTTCTGCTTAACAGTTTTATTCCTTTTTTCTTTACTTGTCCCAGCATTTGCTCAACAAACACGTGAGACTCATACACAATATTTCGATGGACTGCATTACAAGATAGAGATCGATGTCCGTATTCCCGAAGAAACACTTATTGCCAAAACTACAATGTCATTCAGACCAATTATAAATGGTCTTTCCTCAATAGAATTGAACGCAGAGGACCTGGATATACAAAAGGTCTATTTGAGTACCGGAACCTCTCTGGAATTTCAAAATGAAAGTCCGGTTTTAAAAATAAACCTCGACAAAGAATACAGCTATGATGATCTTGTGGAACTTATTATTGATTACAAAGTAGTTAAACCGGCATCAGGATTCTTTTTTATAGACCCCCAAGGGACAGATCCTAATAAACCTACCGGGGTCTGGACACAGGGACAAACAAGAGGCACAAGACGCTGGATCCCATGCTTTGACTGGCCGAATGACAGAATAACAACAGAAATTATTGCAAAAGTACCGGAAAACTATGTTACGGTATCCAATGGTCTCCTGCTGTCCGAAAAAAATAACGGGGACGGCACAAAGACTGTTCACTGGAAACAGAAAATGCCTCATACATCTTATTTGATCACGTTTGTTGCGGGTGAATATTTTGAATATAAAGATTCCTACAAAGGTATGGATGTGAACTATTTTGTTTTCCCCTGGAATAAAGATTTTGCCTATACAACTTTCGGAAGAACCCCCGAAATGATAGAGTTCTTTGAAAACTATTTTGGATATCCGTTTCCATGGGAAAAATATTCACAGATAGAAGTTAAAGACTTTACTGCCGGTGCAATGGAAAATACCAGTGCGACAACCTTCAGGGAAACTTATGTTCATAACGAACGTGCTCATCTGGATTATTCTGCAGATCCAACGGTTTCACATGAACTTGCTCATATGTGGTTTGGTGATCTTGTAACATGCGAAGACTGGGGAGAACTCTGGCTGAATGAATCTTTTGCTACTTATTCCTCAATTTTATGGAGAGAATATAAAGACGGCAGCGATGATGCAAAAATCGACCTTATGAATAACCAGAACACATATCTTGCTCAGGCAAGACGATTTGTACATCCATTACGATTCATGAAGTATGCCAACCCTGATATGATGTTCGACGGGCATTCATATCAAAAAGGATCTGTTGTGCTGCATGGTCTTAGGAACGAGGTCGGTGATGACCTGTTTAAACGCTCGTTAGCATATTACCTTAAAACAAACGAATATGAAAGCGTAGAGACTGACCACCTTCGCCAGGCTTTTGAAAAGATCACCGGACGCGACATGCACTGGTGGTTCGATCAATGGATTCACAAACCCGGGCATCCTGAATTCCTGGTAAATTATGAATATAACGATGCGGATAAAGAGGTAGTTTTAAATATCAAGCAAATTCAGGATACTGAAAAAGATTTTCCAATTTATAAAATTAACATTCCCATTGAAATAACCGGCGGCGGTGTAACAAAATATGAAAAAATATTAGTATCAAAAAAGGATGAATCTTTCAATATCCCATTTTCTTCCAAACCCGATATGGTCTGTTTCGATAAGGGGTATACATTTTTAAGAATTTTTCACTTTCCAAAAACAACAGAAGAATTCGCTTACCAGTTAAAACATGACACAGACGTAATGGGAAGGCTTCTGGTCGCTGATTCCCTGGCTAAACGTGTTGACAATGAAACAGCATCTGAGGCGCTTCTTTATACTCTAAAAAATGATAAAAACGGAAGGATCAGGGCAAAAGCAGCAAGATCACTGCTGAATTTCACTGGTGATAAGGTTAAAAAAGGATTGATTGAAGCTCTGGAGGATGATTTCGCCAGAGTCCGAAGGGACGTCTGTACTTCACTTGCAAATAAAATGGACAAAAACCTGGCAGACAGGATTGTTAGGATTTTTGAAAATGACAGAAGTTATTTTACTCAAGCGGCTGCTCTTGATGCTTTAATTTCATTTGATGCAAAGAAATATATAAAAGAGATCAAAAGTGCATTAAAACTTGATTCGCGTGAGGAAGTGATACGTCTTGCCGCACTGAGAGGTCTAAAGGCGGCTGAGGATAAAAGCTACACTACCTATCTGATTGAATTTTCATCCAAGAAATTCAATGATGATTTCAGAATGGCTATCTGCCAGATGATGGGCCAGGTGGAAAAGGAAACTCCGGAATTAACAAAAACTCTTACGGAAATATTGAATGAAACCGGAGGATTTGCAAGATATCTGGCGGCAATGACATTTAATACGTTAAAGTCCGCCGAAGGTCTTAAAGCCATGGAAGAAACCGAAAAAAATGCGACCGGAAGATTTAAAAGATTTCTGAATGCAAGGATCAGATTACTTAAGAGAGAACTGGAGAAAGCTGAAGATAAATAGAATGTAAATATTTTTTTTGATTTACTATTAAACGTTGGTAATGTCCTGTGAAAAATATATACTCAGTATAGAAGTTATTGATTCATACTGCAATACAGATTAATATAGAATTATAAATTAAATACTGAGATTCTTCACTATGCTGAGAATAATAACTATTGCCCGTTCTCCTTGTTACAATGCTCTCAGACTGTGTAAAAACAAGAATTTCACGATATTTTTTTCAAAATAATGTTAAGAATTTAATTGTAATTTTTAAATTCTTTATGCAAACTTAAAGGTTTGCCCTACATTCAGACAGCTCCAAATATATTATATTATTAGAATTATGGCATAAGATGTAGGGCAAGGCTTTAGCCTTGCATTCTTGCATTGATATTTAGTAATTACTTAAATGATCTATTATAAACAAATATTTCCAAGTTTTCACACAGTCTGTCTGGGTTGTAACCAAAAATCAAAACTCTAAAAACGTCATTTCAGCACTTTCCACGCTCCTCTTCTGTCATTCAGAGGGTTTTGTGTGTTTCGGGCAAAACCCGTAGGAATCTCTCAATTAAGAGTTTTGCAGCACTCATAAATAAGGGTACCCAATGCATCCACTTGCTGTCATTTCGAAGAGCACAGCGCCGCCATCATTGGTGGCTTCCCGATTGTTCGGGGAAGAAAGAATCTCTATATTAAAATAAGCCGGAAAATAATGTCTAAAAACATTGAATCTAAAATAGAAACAACAAAATAATCGCCTTGACAAACACCGATTAATATGTTATATTATGTATGAATATGTATGATATTGCATGACATATCATTGTAACAAACAAAAAGGGGAATAAATGTCTAAGAACAGAGTAACAATCAGTATTAGTGGAGATGTGCAGGAACGATTAGAAAAAGTTGGTTCTCTGTATGGCTTAAAGCTGTCAAATATGCTTGAAAGGTCTGCAAGATTTTATCTTGAAGAAATTGAAGACATGGAGATCGCACTTCATAGAACAAAACATGAAAAGGAGGAGATGACGCTTGAGGAAGTTAAAAAAGAACTTGAACTGGAAGGTTAAATTTAAAAAATCTGTGTTTAAAGAATTAGAAAAGCTTCCTCGCGATGAACAAATATTGGTTATATCCAAAATCGAGACAGTTCTTCTTAATAATCCGTTCTCCGGGCTAAAATTAAAAGGCAGGTATGAAGGATTGTGGAGATTTAGGATTGGAGATTATAGAATAATATATGAAATCCAACAAGATATTTTAGTAATCCTGATATTAAGAATATCACACCGAAAAGATGCTTATTCCTTACCTCTTTAAACTAAAGAATTCAGAATTCAGGAGCATCACACAATTTTAACTTCATTTTAGACGAGTCAAAACCGTATGTTCTTCAGAAATGCGAAGGGAATCCCCTCTCCGGCATTAAGCTTAATGGTTTTTTGTTTTTATTTTCTTTCCAATTATTTATATTCCAGACATAAATTTTGTATGATCCTATTTATTTTACATGACTGGAGTTAATTCATGAAAAGTGTAAAGTTACTTTCTGTTTTTCTAATAACTATCGGCATTTTATTCTCATGTGCCGGTTCAGAATATATCGAAACTCTGGGAGTAAAATCGATCTCTGAAAAAAACCTGAGGGAACATATCAGGTTTATTTCACATGATCTGACAGAGGGAAGAGCACCCGGTTCCAGAGGTATAAAAATCGCACAGGAATATATAGCAGGACAATTTGCACTAAACGGGATTCAGCCTGCCGGGGAAAACGATACATATTTTCAAAATGTCCCCTTCATAAAGTACCAGGCACTTTCAACATCAGTGTTTCAATTTGTTAAAGAAACGCGTGTTATACCCATTAAATTTATTGAGGATATTATCACTTTTTCAGTACAAAATGAAGCAACTACCGCTTCAAACATGGAAATAGTTTTTGCCGGTTATGGGATAGAAGCGCCTGAATTTGGCTGGAATGACTATCAGGATTCAGATATTTCGGGTAAAATAGTATTGCTTTTGCCGGGCGAACCTCCATCTGATGAGCCTGAATTTTTCGAAGGAAAAAAGGACACAAAATACAGCGGCTGGAATTATAAAATCAACACGGCACATAAAAATGGTGCAGAAGGTATTCTGTTTATACATACTGACAGCCTGACTACAATATCATGGGATTTCTTAAAAAGAAATTTCACCAAGCCGAGGATAATGTTAAAATCCGGTGACAAAGAAGTGTCGGAAACACCTTTTCGGGGTATGATAAGTGAAAATACTGCAGAAAAACTTTTTGGAATGGTTTCATCAGCGCTTGGGAAAGTGATAGCACAGGCAAATTCAAAAAATTTCAAACCGGTAAACCTCGGGATAGAACTTCATATCGATCTGCATATCAATAAGAAAGAGTTTAACTGTAGAAATGTCATCGGGAAAATTGAAGGTAAAAAGAAAGATGAATATATAGTCTATACAGCACATTCTGACCATCTTGGTACAGGAACACCTGTTAACGGGGACAGCATATATAACGGAGCAGTCGATAATGCAACCGGATGCGCTGCCCTGATCGAGATCGGCAGGGTTTTTACAGATCTTCCCGAAAAACCTGACCGGACAATATTATTACTTGTGGTAACAGCTGAAGAGAGCGGGCTTTTTGGTTCACGATATTATACTCAAAATCCTTTGTTTCCGTTAGAAAAAACATTATGCGTGATAAATGTTGACGGTCCTATACCTCTTGGCGAAATGAAGGATTTTATATTCTTTGGGGTGGAACGCTCAAGTTTAGCGGATTTATTATATAAAATAGCACGAGATAATGGAATGACAGTTACACCCGATCCTATGCCTGAACAGGGATTTTTTTTGCGTTCAGACCACTATCCATTCGCCCTTGCGGGGGTTCCGGGTGGAATGATCGATATCGGGATTAAATTTGAAGGAAAACCTGAGGGCTGGGGAGTGCAGACCATCGATAACTGGCTGAAAACTGTCTACCATCATCCGTCTGATGAATACAGCGATGATTGGGAAATGGAAACGGTAGTCCAGGTTACAAAACTTGCTTTTCAATTAGGGTACAGAATTGCTAAAGAGCCGGAATTTCCTACATGGAATGATGATCAGCCGTTTAAAGCAATCCGTGATGAGAAAAAGTGATTTAGTATGTACGGAGAAATAATCTACTTAAATTAAAGGGTAAAATAATGAGAAAACCAAAGTCAAAATGCAGTAAGTATCTTGCCGTCGGTATTCTCGGAGCGATCGGGGGCGGGATAACAATGGCATATGCAACCAAAGCAGTCCCTGATTTTATGTCATGCTGCATGAAAAAAATGATGGAAAAAATGAATGAGAGCGGATGCGAGCCGCCTGCCGGGTGAAAGAAAATGATGGAAAGCTTCGTTGAAGCTGAAAAAGAAAAAAAATAAAATTAGTTGTTCAATAAATCAAAAAAACTGCAATATTTTTCCATTTTCATCTGTTACTGATAAACTGTATCTCCTTTCCCGGAATGCAAATATCCATTTTTTTTAAATTAAAAATCTGATTTAATGATTCTAATCATGGTTTGTATGTTGATTTATTTTTTATATCTGAGTAAATTATTTTTTAAGGGAAAATCGTTTATTAAATTTTGATATCAGGAATTTATAATGAATCGTAGAAATCTAATTATACTTTTTGTAATCCCTCTGATAGCTCTGGTAAATACTGTTTCTGCGCAGGAGTCTGCTGAACCGGTAACAAACGGAAAAATTAAAGGAAATGTTATTAACGCTGCTTCAAAAGAACCACTTATTGGTGTTAATGTATTTCTTGCTGAAACTCAAATAGGTGCAGCCACAAATAATGACGGAGAATATATTATTAACAACGTTCCTGCAGGAAGTTACAATGTTGTTTTTCAATATATGGGATTCGAAAAAATCACAGTTCCCGATGTAATTGTGAGACCGGACAGGATAACTTTTTTAAATGAAGAATTACGTGAAGCGGTTCTTGAGGGTGAACAGATAGTTGTTATGGCAGGATATTTCAGGAAAGAAGAGCATGAGCCCGCAAGTATATACAGTTTCAATAGAGAAGAGGTGCGGCGTTCACCCGGATCAGCCGGAGATGTAAGCAGAATTTTAACATCACTTCCAAGCACATCTCAAATAGCTGATAATGCAAATGAGCTAATGGTCAGGGGCGGCAGCCCTTCAGAGAACGGCTTTTTTGTAGATAATATTCTGCTGCCTAATATAAGCCACTTCCCTGTTCAGGGGGCTTCAGGCGGTGCAATTGGGATTCTGAATATAGACTTTATTGAAAACGTGAAATTTTCGGCAGGCGGCTTCCCTGTAACTTATGGTGACAGGCTTTCTTCAATTGTGGACATAAAGTTTCGCGAAGGCAACAGAGAAGAATTCGATATGCAGTTAGACCTCAGTATGAACGGTTTTGGTGGTGGGGTTGAAGGGCCTTTACCGAATAAGAAAGGCTCCTGGTTCTTTTCAGCAAGACGAAGCTACATGGATCTGCTGATCGATCTGTTCGAAGCAGGAGGGATACCGAGCTGGGGTGATATACAGGGCAAATTAACCTATGATATAAATTCGAATAATAAGATAACAATACTGGATATTTTTGGTAAAAGCTGGCAGGATTATGATAAGGAACAGGCTCTGGAAAGCGGGCTGCAAAAGTTTGGAAGTCTGAAAACATATCAGAATACTCTGGGTATTAACTGGCAGTATATCTGGGGAAAAAACGGATATTCCAACACCTCGCTGTCTTATTCGGTCACAAAAAATGAACATTTATGGTATTCAACCAAAACCAGTGAAGAGGCACTTGGAAACAAGTATACTGAAGGAGTATTAAGACTTCACAATGTAAACTATTTCCAGCATAACAAAACCAATAAATTTGAGTTTGGAATAAGCGTTGAAAAGGATTTTACAGATTACGATTATTTCTTCAATCCTTATACAAGCAGGCTTGGGGAGGAGATTCCCGGCTTCTATTTTAAAGACAATCTTCCTTCTTCAAAAGCCTCCTTTTTCATAAATTATATTTCACTCCCGGCCAGTAAACTGACAATGACGTTTGGTTTAAGAGGGGATTATTTTTCATTTAACGGCAATTTTCATTTATCACCGCGTCTTTCTGCAAAGTATAAGATAAACAGTAAAGCGAACATCACGGGAGCAGTAGGAATTTATTATCAGAATTTACCAATGTTTTTACTTTCCCAATCTGATAATAATAAAAACCTCAAAGACCCTAAAGCAGTTCATTATGTTTTAGGGATCGAACACTTGCTTACCGATGATACAAAAATGACCATTGAAGTATATGATAAAGAATATTCCGGATTTCCTCTTGAAATATCAGACCCCGCACTTTTTGTTATCGATGACGGGACATTTCTTGAAAGATTTAAAAGGTATTCGAACCTTATAGACCGGGGAAAAGCATATTCAAGAGGCATTGAACTGGTGATCCAGAAAAAACTGAAAAAAAACCTGTACGGTTTGGTAAGCGCATCATTTTTCAGGGCAAAATATAAAGACCTGAATAATAACTGGAGAAACAGGATTTATGACAACCGGTATCTTTTCAGTATTATTGGAGGGTACAAACCGAATAATAAATGGGAAATGAGTGCAAGGTGGAATTTCTCAGGAGGCATACCATACACTCCATTTGATATTGCTGCATCTTCTGCCGCTAAAACAGGAATTATAGACCAGGGAAAAATAAATGAAGCAAGACTTCCGGACTATCACTCTCTGAACTTTCGGATAGACAGGAGATTTTTATTTCAGAAATCCAGTATTGTAACATATTTGAGTATCTGGAATATTTACAACAGGAAAAACATTGAACAATACTATTGGGATGAAGTTAATAATAAACTTGCCGTATTTTATCAATGGAGTCTTCTTCCTATCATTGGTATTGAGTATGAATTTTAAGTATTATTGATACTGATATGTTAAAATATCGTTGAGAAAACATTTTTGTTGATAATCTATATTTTAGAAATTAATTTTTGCTGAGAAGCCAGAATTGAAGATAAATTAATTCATTAAAAATTTTGGTTCTTCAGGAATTTAGTTTGATATAAGTTCAAAAATAAAATAATAGGTAAATTTATAAATGTAACAGTGTTCTGAGGTCTTTGTGGGGCTTATAAAACAGAGAAAGCCTTGATTTGTCATTCCAGCGCTGGCTGGTGTGGCTCAACTCCAAGCCTGTCACCCTGAACTTGGTTCAGGGTGACAGGCTTGTT
>JBHPGK010000093.1:0-13239 GCA_042570605.1 Candidatus Zhuqueibacterota bacterium | reverse complement strand
GTGAAGGGACCTTTGTGCATCAAGAAGCCTTGAAAGAATTCTCTCCTGTTTTTGCCAATTTTGTTGTTTTCGCAGACAATTAATATTCCCCAAAAAGTCCGTCTTGCAAAAAGTTATGAGGCTGTAAAGGAGTATGAAAAGGCATTGGAGATATTTAAGGAACTTAATAAGATCAATCCGAAAGACTACACCTTTGTAGACGGTGTAAAACGAAATCTCCGTGTTATGGAAAGATATGATGAGCTTACCTCATTTTTAGAAAACGTTCTCAAATATTTTGTAAATAACCAGAATATTCTCGGAGATCTGTCAAGGGTATATTATCAGATCGGAAAATTTGATAAAGCAAAAGAAACATGGCAGAGGATCCTGAATATTGATCCCGGGAAACAGTTTTACTATACTTTCGTTGCTGATATTCAATTTAAGCTGCGGCTTGTCGATGATGCAATTGAAACACTGCTGGCAGCCCGTAAAAACACTGGCAATAACTTTACAATCGCAAACAACCTTGCTACATTTTACAGGTGGAGAAGGGATTTTAAGCATGCCGCTGAAGAATATATTGGGCTCTATTTTCTCAGAAAAAATTATTACGGCACAGTATTGGGGACAATAATGAGTTTTCCTGATGATTCTGTTACTTATGCGCAAGTGACGGAAGTTATCGGAAATGCTATTAAGAAAAATGAAGACATTAATTTATACAGGATAATGTATAATTATCAGATAAAGTCTAAGAATTATGAGCAGGCATTTAATACCTGCATGGAAATCGACAGTTTGGGTAACAGGAAAGGTCTGGAAATCCTGAATTTTTCGAGATCTGCGTTCCTGCAGAATGCTCTTGTGGAGGCGGAAAACGGATTTAATTATCTGGTAAATAATTATACAAATTTTGCCTCTTCAGGAGAAGTCGCTTTTTATCTTGCTTATACTAAGGAAAAAATGATTGAACTGAATGGAGTCAATGAGAGCGATTCATTAAAATATGTTAATTACATAAATGTAATTAACAAGTATGAAAAGATCTCCCGTGATTTTAAAGGACAAAACTGGCAGATCGAAGCCCTTTTCAGGGCAGGGGAGATACTGTTTAACGTCTTTTTTGACCTGGATAAAGCAATTAAAGCATATACAGAAGCGACGATGAGCCCTTTGAAAACATATAGAACATATGAGGCATCTATACGAATTGGTGACTGCCTTCTGGCAAAAGGTCATCTGGCAGCGGCACAGAAGATTTTTGAAAATAATACCTTAATCGACCCGAAAAAATACGGTAAAATAAAAAATACCGCCCTTTTCAAATCTGCAAAAGTTGATTACTATAAAGGTGAACTTCAAAATACACTGGATAAGATCGACGCTATTATTAATTCAAATCCGCTCGACAGAGATCTGATAAATGACTGTCTTGAATTAAAAATGCTTATTTCTGATAATCTTGAAAATTATAAGAATGCGTTATTGATATATGCCGGAGCTGAAAGGCTGATCCTGCAGAAAAATTACGGGGAAGCTTTAACTTACCTGGATCAGATAATCGTGAATTTCAAAAATACGGAATTAGCCGGTAATTCTTTGTTCCTGATGGCGCAGATCTCTGAGAAAATAGCAAAATATGAAGATTCGGCTGAATATCTTAAACAGCTGATAAACGGATTCAGTGAAAACAGGTACTTTGAAGATGCATATAAAATGTTAGGCAGGATATATTCGGAAAATCTGGATAATAAGGATGAAGCGGTTAAAATATACGAGAACTTCATAATAAACCATCCTAACAGCATGAATGTTGACTATATCAGAAAACAGATCAGGGAATTGGAAAAAAAGACTGAAGGTTAATAATATGTTAAAAAAAGCACTGGTAATTATTTCTCTATTTTATTCCGTATTAATTTATCCGCAGAAAATACTTATTCCTATGGATATAGCTCAGACTGATCACCTGAAAGCATATGGAGTTGCATATTTTACTCTTGAAAAGGAACTAAACGTACAATGGCTTCTTAATTACCGCGGCGGTTCTTTCTTAACCGACTACAACGGAGTTATTGAACGTGAATTGAGGTTAAGGGGGGTTACATATGAACTGGCTGATGCTGCAAGGGTCGCGAGTATCTTTAATGAAATAGACCAGAGCAATATGGAGATCGTGCTCCTGGAGAAAGCTCCTGCTGTTGCGGTATACGCACCTCCGAATTTTCAGCCGTGGGATGATGCTGTCGCTCTTGCCCTGGCATATGCAGAGATCAAATATGATGTTGTGTGGGATCCTGATGTATTGACCGGAAAACTGGATGAGTACGACTGGCTCCACCTGCACCATGAAGATTTTACCGGTCAATTCGGAAAATTCTATACCAGTTACGGTCAAACGGACTGGTATATCAAAAATCAGCTCATTCAGGAAGAAACAGCCGGAAACCTTGGTTTTAGTAAAGTATCAGAATTAAAACTTGAAATAGCAAAAAAAGTTAAAGAATACGTCACGAGAGGGGGCTTTTTGTTTGCCATGTGCTCAGCAACAGATTCGTATGATATCGCCCTGGCTGCTGAAAATACTGATATATGCTCTGAAATATTTGACGGTGATCCTGCTGATCCGGGATGCCAGGATAAACTTGACTATTCAAGAACATTCGCATTTGAAAATTTTATCCTTGAGAGAAATCCGTATGTTTATGAATACTCGGATATTGATATACCTCCAAGTAATGCTCCAGTTCTCCCGGGACCCGAGAACGATTTCTTTACGCTGTTTGATTTCTCCGCAAAGTATGACCCGGTACCGGCTATGCTTACACAGTGTCATACAAACGTTATCAAGGGTTTTATGGGGCAGACAACTTCATTCAGAAGGAGCAGGATAAAGAAAAATGTTATAATCATGGGTGAAACCGAAGAAACGGAAAAAGTAAAATATATTCACGGTAATTTTGGGAAAGGCACGTTTACATTTTACGGCGGCCATGACCCTGAAGACTATACGCATTTTATTAATGATCCTCCAACCCAGCTTTCACTGCATAAAAATTCACCCGGATACAGGCTGATATTGAATAACGTTCTTTTCCCGGCAGCAAAGAAGAAGAAAAGAAAAACTTAGAAAAACCACAGAGGCACAGAGACACGGAGAAAATTTTTTATGTAAAGGGGAAAAAGATGGTCAAAGAATTTAATGTAAGGACAAATAGCAGAATTGAATTTATAAATATTGATAATCATGTTTTAAAAGCGGTTTCGGAGTCGGGTGTACAGGAAGGTCAGTGCATTGTCTTCGTCCCGCACACTACTGCAGGTGTTACAATTAATGAAAATGCCGATCCGGATGTCAGGAGAGATATTAACACCCATTTGAATAAGCTGATACCATCGTCAGGGGATTATTTTCATGCTGAAGGAAACTCTGACGGTCATATCAAATCTTCACTTATTGGACAGAGCCTGACACTTATTGTCAGTAATGGTAAACCTGTCCTTGGAACCTGGCAGTCTGTGTTTTTCTGCGAGTTCGACGGACCAAGAACGAGAAGTGTAATAATTAGAGTTAGCAGTTAAGAGTTAGGAGTTAAGAATTAAGAATTAAAAATTAATAATTCCCAGATCCTCCCCAGCAATCTGAAATAGCTGGTTTAATGTTATTAAAGAATACTGAAAAGGCAGGTTGAGGTGTTCTTCACCTCAACTTTAACTTAAGAATTTTTTTACTGGAATATTAAATCAGTTAATTTCCGGTCAGGCTAACAGACCGCTGTGTGCTGGTAGTGTTAATTGCCCCGTTGTGAGCATTGTCAATATGGCCAAAAGTGGATTCGCCGCCGGTATCCATAAATTCCGCAAAATTGAAGATAAAATCTGCAGTCACTCCCGAATAAAAGTCCGGGAGAGTTTTAAACTGTACAATTCCCATCAGTTTCCAATCTGAATTGTAGGTAACTGAACCGGAATTGCTAACAACTGCAAAAAATATTTCATTGCTTTTACCCGAATTAACTTTTCCAAATCCTAAAGGAGAATTCCCGAGAATATTTTCTTCTATCATAGCAACATTTAATGAGGCGGAAATAAACTCCAATTTTGTATCATCGAAAGTAAAACGGACGTCATACCCCTTCAGATCAGTGACATTGATCGCATAAATTGAAACATAAATGTTTGTATTCGGTCCAATTCCCGTTGCATACCTGTTGGAATTGTATCCGGCAGTATATGAGGTTTCAACATCCATGGCAATATTGATACCTGAATAAGTGATGTTGTCAGGCTCCGTACTGCCCTTGCCGCAGTAAAAGAGAGCTGTACCAAGTAATAATATGATTATTTTTTTCATATGTCTAATTACTAGTATCCAGTAAATTTTAATATAGAGATTCTTCGATACCAGACTGTGTTAAAACGCATCATTTTATAAATTTTACTGTCATTGCGAGGTAGCGTAGCGACGAAGCAATCCCACCGCTAAGGTATTGTTATTAAATAAATCATGAGATTGCTTCATTCGTCCCGACCCGAGGACTCGGGATCGGGGCTCCTTCACAATGACACCTTTGTACTTGTTTTTTACCGTTTTCACACAGTCTGTTTATTCAGGATCTAAAGAACGTAGATGCTGAACTAAATTCAGCATGACAATTTTGTTTTTTAAAGTCTGAAAACATTACAATAATTTTTGCTGGATTGTTACTTTATCTATATACATTAATCTAATGATTTTATTCCACAAAGTTATAACAATTTCCCTTCTGAAACAGGAAAAACCCTGCCCCCGACAAAAAGGTCGTATTCATTTTCCCGTTTTTCTCCCCTAAGGTAAAGCATACCGTTCCTGCTAATCTCCCAGCCCTGTTCAACTTTTATGTTTATACTTGAAGAATTGAAGTAATTATTTTTTAGCATGTATGCCAGCATACAGCCGTTTGCGCTTCCCGTTACGGGATCTTCTATTAGACCCTTGAAATAACAGAACATCCTGCAGTTTATATCGTTTTCAGATTTATAGGTTTCCCGGGTAAATAAAAATATGCCCATATAATCATCTTCTTCGAGCAGTTGTTTTAACTTATCGACATCGATATTTACATTTTGAATAGCCTGCAGGCTATTAAGAGGTATAAGGATAAATTTAATACCGGTTGAAACAGCTTCGATCGGGAAATCCGAATCAATTTCATCAGTATTGATCACCTTTTTTATTTTCTCCGTGTCGAAGGTCTCGCCGAATTCAGGCTGGTTCTGCTTCATTGTCAAAAGGTCGATCTCATTATCCCTGTAATCAATGGTTACCGGAATAAGACCAGCCTTAAGATCAAGGATCAATTTCTCTTGTTTATTTTCAAGCATATATTTCTGAATTACATATGCTGTGCCGAGAGTAGGGTGCCCGGCAAACGGGATCTCCGATCCGGGTACAAATATACGTACTTTGAATGTATTATCTTTACTCTCTTTCGGGAGAACAAAGGTTGTTTCCGAAAAGTTTATTTCATCGGTCAATGCCTGCATTTCCTCATCTGAGAAATCTTCACCGTTTGTAAAAACTGCAAGCTGGTTTCCTGTAAACCGGCTTTGACCGAAAACGTCAACAATATAAAATTTGCTGCCTTTCATTTCTTTGCCTTTGATTTAGTTATCTTGGATTTTATGCTTAAATACTGTTCTTCATTTTTTATCAGGGAACTGTTCAAAGTGATGCCCGCTATTAAAGTTTTTGCATTTGCAATGCGGTCCGATGGAGTTGGATGTGTAGACAGGAGCTTTTCCATAGAGCCGGGCTCTCTGGTTTGGAGAGTTTTAAACTTTTCAAAAACACCGGTCATTTCAGCAGGATCGTAATTCAATGTGTTCATATATTTAATTGCATACGAATCGGCTTCGTATTCGTTTTCCCTGCTGTAAGCCAGAATTCCCATACTTGTAAAAAGGTTTCCCGCTAATTTCTGCCAGAATGCCGGGTCTTTGCCAAGAAGTATCCCTGAGATAAGTGAGTAGCCGTAAATCTGAGTCAATTTTTTCATGCTGTGGTGTGCAACAACATGACCGACTTCATGAGCAAGAATTCCAGCAAGTTCTGCTTCATTGTCAAGGTTCAATAACAGACCCGTATAAACATATATATAACCTCCCGGCAGTGCAAAGGCATTAACAGATGCACTGTCATCGATCACGTGAAACCTGTATTTTATATCTTTTCTGTCGCATATGGTTTCGACCTTTTTACCTAATGAGTTTACATATTCAAAAACTTCACCCTCTGTCACAACTTTATTCTGCTTTGAAATTTCTTTGCTTAAATTTTCTCCGAATTTTACTTCTTCATCCGTTGTGAATATATTTACCCCGCAGTAAAAAAATAAAAAGATTAAGACAAATAGAATTCGAAATGTTTTATTTATGGTTTTCATTGTTATTGAAACTCGCGTAAGCTGTAATGATCTTTTTAACAAGGCGGTGCCTTACAACATCCTCTTCAGTTAAATATATAAAGTCAATGCCGTCGACTCCCTTTAAAATTGACTGTACCTGCACAAGTCCTGACTGGGTTTTGTCGGTCAGGTCGATCTGGGTAATATCACCTGTAATAATTGCTTTTGAATTAACACCCAGCCTTGTCAGTGACATTTTCATCTGTACCGGTGTTGTGTTTTGTGCCTCGTCGAGTATGACAAATGCATTGTTTAGAGTTCTTCCTCTCATATATGCTAACGGGACGATCTCGATTGTGAGTTCTGATATCAGTTTTTTTACCCTGCTGACAGGTATCATATCATACAGGGCATCGTAAAGGGGTCTTAAGTAGGGGTCCACTTTTTCTTTAAAATCACCCGGCAGAAATCCGAGGCTTTCACCCGCTTCAACGGCTGGTCTTGCAAGTATTATCTTTTTTACCCTGTGAGATTTCAGGTAGGAGACAGCCACCGCAACAGCCACGTATGTTTTTCCTGTTCCTGCAGGACCTATACAAAATACGATATCATTTTCCTGCACGGATTTTATGTATTTTCCCTGGCCGTCTGTTCTGGGTTTGATAAATCCGTCATCCGTAAATAAGATTACTGAATCGAGTTCATCCTTTCCGTGTACACTAATAGTTGTATCTGATTTAATTAAATGTATTGCGGCAAGAACATCGTTCCTGTCAAGTTTTTTGTTCTTATTTGAGAGAAATATCAATTCGGAAAAAAGATTTTCAAGCAGTCCGATCTCCTCTTTTGTCCCGTCAAAAACAACTGTATCACCGCGGACAATAATCTTTGAATCAAAATTTTCTTCAATTACCGTAATATTGCTGTCATTAAACCCGAAGAGTATAAGCGGGTCGGCATTTGAAATGTCTAATGTTCTTTTTATTACAACCTCTTTTTAAAGAGTTTCTCGCTAAGGCGCAAAGTTAAATAAGTACGCTAAGTTATAAATTATTTTAAATCTTTTTCTGAAAAACCTGAAAATCTTCCTTCTTGCGGTTCGTTTTTGGCTATAATTTTAAGTCCGAGCTCTTTTTCAAGAAGTTTTTCGTCCACTTCAGACGGAGAATTATCCATCAGAGATGTTGCTTTAGTTGTTTTCGGGAAAGCGATAACTTCACGTATCGAGGGTTTCCCAGCCAGGATCATTACCAGCCGGTCAAACCCGAATGCTATCCCTCCATGAGGGGGAGCACCATACTCAAATGCCTCGAGTAAAAAGCCGAACTTCCTTTTTGCTTCTTCATCGCTGATCCCAAGCAGTTTGAACATCCGTTCCTGTATATCCCTCCTGTGTATTCTTATACTGCCTCCTGCGATCTCATTCCCGTTAAGTATCAGGTCATATCCTTTTGATTTTATCTTACCCGGATCACCTTCCAGAGTTTCCAGGTATTCATCCATGGGAGCGGTAAAAGGGTGATGCATGGATCCCCACCTTTTTTCATCAGCATCCCATTCAAAAAGCGGGAATTCCGTAACCCAGCACATCGCATAAGGAGTTTTCGGTTTGAAATCGTACTCATTTATGATAAAAAGTCTTAATTTTCCTAAAATCTCGAATACAGCAGGATCTTTGTCAATTATTATCAGTATAAGATCGTTTTCTTTTGCGTCAAATTTTTCCTTTAAAAATTGCTGTTCATTTTCACTTAAAAACTTGGAAATTGACGAATTGAAAACATTATCTGTAATTTTTCCGGTAATCAATCCTCCTGCACCGAATTCCTTCGCTTTCTCCGTTAACTTATCTATATTTTTCCTTGATAATTCACCCAATCCATCTGCCTTAATGCCGCAGATAAAGCTCCCTTTTTTAATATTATCTGAAAACAGTTTAAAACCGGAATCTTTCAGCTCTTCAGTTAAATTCTCAATTTTCAAATCATACCTCAGATCAGGTGCATCTGATCCGTACCGCGACATCGCTTGTTCATAAGTGATCCTCTGCAGCGGCAGGGTGATTTCGATCCCCATTATTTCGGAGAATACCCTCTGCATCAATCCTTCCATCGTTTTAAAGACGTCATCTGTATCTACGAAAGACATCTCAATATCGATCTGTGTGAATTCCGGCTGCCTGTCGGCTCTGAGGTCTTCATCCCTGAAACATTTTGTAATCTGGAAGTATTTATCCATCCCGGCAACCATCAGAAGCTGCTTGTAAATTTGCGGTGACTGCGGCAGGGCATAAAATTTCCCTTTATATATCCTTGAGGGCACAAGATAATCTCTTGCACCTTCCGGAGTGCTTTTCATCAGTATTGGTGTCTCAATTTCCAGAAAACTATTTTCATCAAAATATTTTCTGACGCTCTGATAAACGCTGTGCCGTAAAATTATACTTTTCTGTAATTCCTTTGTCCTTAACTCGAGATAACGGTATTTCAGCTTCAGATCTTCACCCGCTTCCTGTTCCTCCCCGATAATGAACGGGGTTGTTTTTGCCTGGTTCAGGACTTTCAACTCGGATGCCGGTACTTCTATTTCACCTGTTTTTAACTTTTTATTTGGATCGGGTCGTATTCGAACATTGCCTTTAACTGCGATCACATATTCCCGTCTTAATTTGGAAGCCCTCTCATATATCTCTTTTTTATCCGGATCGAATACTACCTGTGTAATGCCGTACCTGTCCCTCAGATCGATAAAAATGATCCCGCCGAGGTCTCTCCAGTTATGCACCCATCCCATTATTATAACATCATTATCCTTATTTTCAGGTCTCAATTCTCCGCATGTGTGTGTCCGCTTCCAGTCCCCTAAATTTTCCAAACTATCCTCCCTCTCAGGTGGTGAAATTTTTTAATTGTTGCCATAATTTAATTGTAGAGACGCATGGCAATGCGTCTCATTATGTAATGGCAATGTACTAAAATTATTTTTTCAATATTATGTATATTATATAACGTACCGCCGTGCGTCTCTACATTATTTTCTATCAGGAAAATTTTCCTTATTTCAATAAAACCATTTTTTTGCTATGTGAAAAACTGCCGGCTGATAACCTGTATATATAAATACCTGATGAAACTCTTGATCCGGTCTCGTTCCTGCCGTCCCAGTTTGCAGCATGGGTTCCTGCCAGTACAACATTGTTCAAAAGCGTTCTCACTTTTTGACCAAGCAGATTGTATATTTCAATTTTTACATGCTCTCTTGAAGGGAGGTTATACCTGATCTTCGTTGACATATTGAACGGGTTAGGATAATTCTGTTTTAATTCTAACGATTTAGGAATAATACGGAATTCAGTGTCTGCGCTTAATAGTGTATCGCCGTAAACAAATGACAGGTACCTGTTCTCCGATATCTTAGGGAAGTATTCGGTGCTCCCGTTAGATGTATTAACTGCCGAAAAATAAATGATCACATTTTGCCCTGTATTGAACTCAACCAGTTGAGCGGTATATACATTCGCTTCAGATGATTGCGTCATGTTTATTGTTGAGAAATTAGTGCTGTCTGTGGAATAGTGCAGGTATATACTGTTCTGATCTATCCCGTTTGAAGTTAATATTTTCAGGTCTATATGAAAATTACCGTCAACCTCGCGAATGGTATAATCCGGAATGAATATCGTCCCTTCATAGAAGAGGGCATCATAAGCATCGATTATTCCCCATCCGTAATCGTTATCAGGTGTTGCAGCCTGGCTTGCAGTATTCTTCAATGCATTGGCTATTTTTGTTGGATTTAACGACGGATTTGCAGATACCATTAGAGCAACCGCTCCGCAGGCTATCGGTGCTGATAAGGAAGTCCCTCCAACATAAGTATATGAAGTATATCCGTCCGGATGAGCTGAAACGTTCTGGCTCTTTGCACATATATCCGGTTTTATTCTCCCGTCTGCTGTCGGGCCCGGTGAACTGTAAGCATATAGACTGCCGGTTCCATCCACAGCACCTATCGCAAGTACATGAAAACCGTCTGCAGGAGTATTGATAGTCCCCCATGGGTCTTGTCTTTCATTGCCTGCAGAGTTTACCACGACCATCCCCCGTAGCACTGCAAGGTCTGCGGCGATGGTTGTTTTTGCAGTCTGACCGTCGAGGTCTGCCTGGGTGTATCCTGAACCGTCATCGAACTCGGCATATCCAAGTGAGCTGTTAATGACGTCGCATCCCAGAGAATCGAGCCATTCCAGCCCGGCAACCCAGAAATCTTCTTCTGACGGCATTTCCGAGCGGACGTCTTCTGTCTTTGCAAGTGCAAATTCGGCATCGAATGCTACACCGATAAGCGTGCCCGGTGTGAATCCTCCTACATTTGAAAGTGTATAAGTGCCGTGGTTTTTCTGGCTGCTCGCATCTATGGCTTCATTGTCCGTATTATTATCATTGAAAATAAAATCGTATTCCGCAATTACCTTGATATTCTGAAAAGCTTCATGATTCAGCCTGTACCCCGTATCAAGAAATCCCACGAGGGCACCTTTACCGGTAATACCCAGATTGTGCAGCTCATGGATATTATGCATGCTGTTCTGAGCATAGGAGGAACCATAGCTGTAAACGTCTTCGGTCGGCTGTGTGATCTTTTTAATGCCTCCGGTAATTTTTTGTATTATTGGTTTGCTCTTTTTAAATCTCCTGACGGGATCTACTTTTTTCACGAATTTGAGTTCTTTTATGGTATCAAGCTGTTCTTTTGTTAGGTACGCTGTTACGGCATTTAACCATCTGGACCTGTTTACGATCTTTATCCCGCTTTTCTGCAGCCGGGATATATATGTTTCGCTGACCGGAAGGTCTTTCTCATCGATCAATTCCTCCACAGGTTTTACCTTCATTCTGCGCTGCAGGGACCGTTTGGAGACTATTTTAGCCTGAAAATCCGCTGAACTGTTGACCTTGTTAAGGGAAATATCCTTTGTGTCAAAGATTATCCAGTACTTTTGAACATTGTCCGGTTCAAGATAAAAAAACAGCAGGAAAAAAGATGTAATAAGAATTACATATATGCTCAGGATCTTTTTCATTTTACCTCCAGATACACCAGTTAAAAATATAGCCTGCAATCGTTGCGGCTATTGTGAACGGAAGCCCGAGTTTAATGAATGTCCAGAAGGAAGTTACATATCCCTCTTTTTTCAGTATTCCGACCGAGACCACGTTTGCAGCCGCCCCTATCGGTGTAATATTACCTCCGAGGCACGAACCTATCAGCAGTCCGAACGAGAACAGGAACGGGGAAATCCCGAGGTCCAGCGCCATTCCGGAAGTGACAGGAAGCATGGCTGTAATATAGGGAACATTATCAATAAAAGCGGAAAATATGATCGATACCCAGACAATAAAAGTATATGTCAGAAAAACGTCCGTACCTGTAAAATAGACAATTCCGTTCTTAATAGATTCAATAATATTGTAGGTTTCCAGGAATCCGACCATTACAAATATACCTGCAAGGAACAGCGTTGTATCCCAATCAAACCGCTTCAGGATCTTTTTGGTTTCCTCCCTGTTAACCGAGTTTCCCCATACTAATGATATTAAAGCAAGAACGACACAAATAGTTCCGCTGAGCCAGATAAAATCTTTATCTATGAATGCCGCTATTATCAATGCAAAAATCATTACGAGGATCAGTACGGTGGGAGTCCATGAAACTACTTCGCTCTGAGCAAGACGGCTTACCGTCTCCTTATGCTTTCTGAAAAATCCATAAATTACGAACATCGATACGATAGCACCGATTTCAATAGCGAAAAAGACCGATGGTTTACCGTCTATAAAGAAAAAATCATTAAAAGTGAGCTTTTCATGAGCGGCAAGTATCATACTCGGGGCATCACCAACAAGTATTGCCGCACCCTGAAGGTTGGAACAGATGGCTACACCGATAATAAAGTATGTCGGGTTCAGTTTCAGCTTTTTTGAAAATGCTATCGCTATAGGCGCAATTATCAGCAGGGTTGCAACATTGTCTATGAAGATCGACAGCACACTGCTCAAAGCGCAGACACCGATAATAGCAAATGCAACATTTTTTGAACGGTTTATGATTATATTGCTCAGGTATGCAGGGACCTGGGAGTAAATGAAAAAATCTGCGAGTATCAGAGTCCCTGCAAATATACCGAGCACGTTCCAGTTAATGAACCCGAATATCTTGATAAAATTTGATGGAAATGCTATCAGCAGAACTGCAATACCCGCCCAGATAACCAGAGCCCTGTGCCTTTTGTTCAGTATGATACCGATATAGGTCAGAACGAATAAAACCGATACAGCTATCTTTTCCAAATAACTCCTCTATAAGTCTTTGTATTATAACTAAATAAGTTACTTAGCATTTAAAAAAAAGTCAAGTTTTTAAAAGTAATGCCAATACATTAATTGTTTTTTGGATTTAACCAGGTTTTTGTCATGTCGAGCGGTAGGCGAGACATCTGAAATCACAAATTTCTCGGTTACGCCCTTTGGGCTTCTCTTGAAATGACAGTTTTTTTTGTTCTGTTAACGATAGGAACGGAGGTGTCATTGCGAGCGAAGCGTCGCAATCTACTACCACGAAGTGCGCTCCCCTGTGTCAACATGTCATTCGGAGTCCCGCTTTGCGGGATGTAGGAATCTACTACCACGAAGAACCTTATTCCAGGAGATTACGACGTCAGCCTCCCAAAAAATACTCGTGGTTTCCTCGTAATGACAGCTCTGTTGGATTGTCAACTCCGTGAGTAGGCATGGGGGCTCTGTTTTTTTGATTTACACTGGACAAATGAGACGTAGCATGGAGTCTGTCGGAAAATTGGATTATGGCG
>JBHPGK010000092.1:0-13427 GCA_042570605.1 Candidatus Zhuqueibacterota bacterium | reverse complement strand
TGAAAGCAGAAGAGAATTCCTGAAAAACAGCTTTCGAAATCTTACGCTTGGAGGCATTGTTCTGGTCAGTGGATATTTTGGATTACGAAAAGAAAGATCTGCAGGAGATGAAAATATATGCGCAATTGAACTGCCCTGCAGAAAGTGCTCAAAATATCATAATTGTTTAGAACCGGGAGCCGTGGAACAAAAGCAAAATCAATTTACAAAATAACATGGATTTATATGGCAGATGAAGGATCAAAAAAAAAGGTAAAAAGACGCGACTTTGTACGTTCCGGTTTAATTACTATGGCAGGGCTCTCTTTAAGCGGTATGAGCGGATTATTACTCAAAAAATCTTCATCTGATAAAATGGTATGGCAGCTGGATCCAAATGTTTGTGTCCAATGTGAAAAATGTTCGACAAATTGTGTCTTGCCCTTTTCCGCAGTGAAATGTGTTCATTCTTTTTCGATGTGCGGGTATTGTGATCTATGCAGCGGGTATTTACAGCCGGGGGCGAGATCAAGAGATACAGGAGCGGAAAATCAACTTTGTCCAACTGGAGCATTAAAACGAAAATATGTAGAAGATCCTTATTTTGAATATACAATTGATGAAAAATTGTGTATAGGCTGTGGTAAATGTGTGAAAGGCTGCGGGGCTTTTGGAAATGGATCCTTGTACCTTCAGGTGCGGCATGATCGATGTTTAAATTGTAATGAATGTTCGATTGCCAGGTCCTGCACTTCACAGGCATACAAGCGTGTACCGGCAAACACTCCCTATATTTTAAGAGGTGAAGAAGGAATTAAGCTGGTTCAGAAGTTATAATTCGTAAGAGAAATAATCGTATAAAATGAAAAAGCATTTAGCAGCAGTATTTGTTTTATTTTTAATTTTTTTTCCATCACTTGTATCTGCACAGGTGAAGGAACGTTTCCCCAAGCCCGATTTCAGGACAAATTATGAACGGCCAATACTTCAGACTCCCGAACCGCGGTCTCAGTCTTTAGAATATTTCGATTTGTTTATTTTAATATCTTCTCTTTCACTGGCATCTTATTTCGCTTTGAAACTCCGTTCACGCAGAAAGATGTTTTTGTTAATGGTTTTTAACCTCATTTATTTTGGATTTTACCGGGAAGGATGTATTTGCCCGGTTGGATCAATTCAAAATGCAAGCATGGCACTGTTTAATTCAGGATATGTGATTCCGTTAACTGTGATTGCTTTTTTTGCTTTGCCGCTTGTTTTTACATTATTCTTCGGCCGAACGTTCTGTGCAGCAGTCTGCCCATTGGGCGCGATCCAGGATGTCGTTATTCTTAAACCGGTAAATGTAAAAAACGGGGTGGCTAAGGTATTAGAGATTATTCCTTATATTTATCTGAGTCTTGCAATTCTGTTTGCTTCAACCGGTGCCGGTTTTGTTATTTGTCAATATGATCCTTTTGTAGGTTTTTTCCGTTTTGGCGCTACATTTAATATGCTTGCCCTGGGGATATTCATGTTGATCCTCGGTACTGTTGTGGCGCGCCCTTACTGCCGGTTTTTGTGTCCTTATGGAATTTTATTAAACTGGATGTCACGGTTATCAAAATGGCATGCTTCTATTTCACCGGATGAGTGTATCAACTGCAGGTTGTGTGAAGAATCCTGTCCATTTGGTGCGATCAATATGCCGGAAGAGAAATTACAGCCGGATCGCAGAAAAAGCATTAAACGGCTGGCAATTTTAATTGTTCTGCTTCCGGTCGTTATTCTTAGCAGCGGCTGGGTGGGTTCCAGGTTGTATGTTCCGCTTTCCCGTTTACATTTTACAGTTTTTCTTGCTGAAGAAATTCAACTTGAGAATTCAGGCGGACGAACCGAATTAACTGATGAAACCAAAGCATTTCGCAGTTCCGGGAAACCTGCTGAAGAACTTTTCGCAGAAGCAAAAGTTATACAGGATAAATTTAAAATTGGCGGATGGATATTAGGAGGATTTTTGGGGTTCGTATTTTGTATGAAATTAATTAATTTGACCATTTTTAAACGGCAATTAGAATATAACACAGATTCAGGCACCTGTTTTAGTTGTGCCCGCTGTTTTTCTTATTGTCCTGTTGAGCTGGTACGGCTTGGTAAAATGGATCCCGATGAGCTTCTGAAATTAAAACCACCGGATTAAAAATTATAAAAAAAAATAAGATTTATATGGAAATGGAAAAAAATAATAAGACACGTTTATGGTACGCTGCGGCAAGAAGTGCTGCTTTAATAGCGGCTTCCTTTGCTGTTATTCTCAGTATTCTTTTGATTGCAAATTATATTCAAACTAAAGCAACAGACCCCCTTAACAGCAAGGCGATCAACCAGTTAATGCTGCAATTGCAGGACAATCAGAATGATGAAACAATAAAAGAACAAATCAGAGCCCTGGATCTGCTTGCCCGAAAAGCTTATTTCACCAATCAATGGCAGATTCGAACCGGCGGATTTTTATTATTTTCTTTTATTTTGATTTTCATTATTTCATTAAAATATATGAGTTCTTTAAAAGCGAGGTTGCCTGACCTGAATGAGAATTATGAACCGGAAAAAATGTGGGAGAACAAGCTTTTATCAAGAAAATATATTATTTTTTGTGGGCTGGGAGTTTTTGTGTTAGCTCTTATTGCGGGTGTTTTAACTGAAAATGAATTGTTGCGTATTGGGATTGAAAACGATAAATCAGTTAATGCAGAAGCATCCTTTCCGAGTATCGATGAAATCAGGAATAATTGGCCTAATTTCCGCGGTCCTGAAGGAATTGGAATTGCATATAATACCGATTTACCGACAAAATGGGATGGTAAATCCGGAGAAAATATTTTATGGAAAACTGAAATTCCGGTTGAAGGTTATAATTCACCTATAATCTGGGGGAAAAAAATATTCCTATCCGGATCGAACCGGAAAACACAGGTGGTTTTTTGTCTTGATGCAGATTCCGGCACAATTCTGTGGCAGGCGGAATTAAATGATATTCCGGGCACTCCGGAAAATAAACCGAGAAACACAGACGATACCGGTTATGCTGCTCCTACAATGGCAACTGATGGTACAAGGATTTTTGTGATTTTTGGAACCGGAGACGTTGCATGCTTAGATTTTGAGGGGAATCGAATCTGGGTAAAAAATCTTGGTGTGCCGGACAATCATTACGGGCATTCCTCTTCACTGATCACCTACCGTGACCTGCTGCTGGTTCAATATGATCAAAACACAGGCGGCCGTTTAATTGCGTTGAACACAAAAACAGGGGACCTGGTTTATGATGAGATCCGCAGCTCCGGAATATCATGGGCATCCCCTATTCTTGTCAATACCGGAAACAGGTATGAACTTATTCTTAATTCCAATCCTAATGTCATTTCCTACGACCCTGGTACAGGGCGTGAGCTGTGGAAGTTTGAATGTATGATGGGTGAAGTCGCTCCATCATTAGCTTATGATGATGGAATCGTATTTGCAGTTAATGAGTACGCCAGACTGGCTGCTGTCAAATTGGATGCTGCTCCGGTATTATTATGGGAATCTGATGATGATCTTTCTGAAGTATCAAGCCCACTTGCTGCAAAAGGTTTGGTTTTCGTAGCAGCAAGCTATGGAACTGTATCCTGTTTTGACGGTAAAACAGGAGAACGTTACTGGTATCAGGATTTTATAGATGGATTTTATTCTTCCCCGATCTTAGCCGGAAACAATGTCTGTTTAATTGATATGAAGGGTGTAATGCATATTTTTGAAGCAGAAAAAGAATTTAAACTTGTTAACAAGTGTGAACTTGGTGAGGGAGCCGTTGCTGTTCCGGTTTTTATGCATGACCGGATCTATATTCGCGGGTTTAGAAATCTATATTGTATTGGTAAGTAGAAGAAAACTGTAATGACAGATAAAGAGAAAATTTATTCCGATATCGACCGGATAGTAAATGAAATTGGCACTGCTGAAAGCGCAGTCATTCCAATTTTAAATGCCATTCAAAAAAAGCACAATTATTTACCCCAGGACGCGCTAAAAAGAGTTTGTGAAATAACCGATATTACTCCGGCAGCAATCACAGGTGTTTCAACATTTTATAATCAATTCCGCTTTACACCGGTCGGCAGGCATTTGATCCACATCTGTAACGGCACTGCCTGCCATGTTAAGGGTTCTGAACTTGTTTATGACGCTTTTTTCCGGGAACTGAAAATCAAAGAAAACCATGATACAGATCCCGATGGTTTGTTTACATTGCAAAAAGTGTCATGCCTCGGATGCTGTATGCTTGCGCCTGTTGTGCAAATCGATGATGTTACTTACGGACACGTAAAAACCAATTATGTTCCAAAAATATTACAGGATTTTATTTCATATCATAGCAAGAAAAGAGATGGAAAAATATCTGAAAAGAAATATACTGAAGAAGTCGGGGAAATCAGAATAGGGTTGGGTTCCTGCTGCATTGCAGGCGGCAGCAGGAAAGTGCAGAAGGAACTGGAGGAAAGCCTCGTTGAAACCGGGATTCAAACTCAGGTAAAACGTGTCGGGTGTGTTGGAATGTGTCATCGTACACCTCTGTTGGAAGTTATACTGCCAAACCGGGAACCTGTGCTTTACGATAAAGTTCAACAGGAGCAAGTAAAGAAAATATTACTCAAGCATTATAAACCGAAATCATATAAAAAGCGAATTAGCAATGCAGCAATCGGCATTTTAGAAAATATTCTGGATGATAATCAATCAGATGATATTACCCGCCATCCTGTAAACACCAGGGATCCTCAGATTGAAGCATTTTTAGGAAGACAGATTCATATTGTCACGGAATATTCCGGCCAGATTGATCCTTTGAACCTTGAGGAATACCGTTCAAAGGATGGTTTTAAAGCTATTGAACTCTGTTTAAAAGAAAATTCTCCTGAAAAGATAATAGATACTATTAAGTCAAGCGGACTGCGAGGGCGTGGCGGAGCAGGATTCCCAACAGGGCAAAAATGGCAGTTTGTTCGTCAATCCCGGGATAAAATAAAGTATATAATCTGCAACGGTGATGAAGGCGATCCAGGGGCTTTTATGGACAGAATGATCCTGGAATCCTATCCTTTCCGTGTGATAGAAGGTATTGCTGTAGCAGCTTTTGCTGTAGGCGCCAATGAAGGGTACTGTTATATTCGGGCTGAATACCCCCTTGCCGTAGGACGAGTTAAAAATGCCATTGACCAATGTGAAAAAGCCGGAATACTGGGAGAAAATATTTTTGGCAGCGGATTTTCTCTAAAACTAAATGTCATGGAAGGTGCAGGTGCTTTTGTTTGTGGGGAGGAGACCGCACTGATTGCTTCTATTGAAGGCAGGCGGGGAATGCCGAGCTTCCGGCCGCCTTATCCTGCACAAAAAGGTTTATGGGGACATTCCACTTTGGTGAATAACTGTGAAACTTATGCTGCTGTTCCATGGATTATTAGAAACGGTTCCGGGAAGTATTCAAAATTAGGCATAGACGAGAGCAGAGGTACAAAGGTATTTTCACTGGCAGGAAAAATTGCCCGCGGAGGGCTGATTGAAGTGCCGATGGGCATCACTATTCGGGAAATTGTTGAGGAGATTGGAGGAGGAATTGAAAACGGCGGCAGATTCAAGGCTGTTCAAATTGGAGGTCCTTCAGGCGGGTGTATCCCGGCTGAATTAGCAGACACAAAAGTTGATTATGAGGATTTGACTAAAGCGGGCTCAATGATGGGATCGGGAGGTTTGCTGGTGATGGATGAAAATAATTGTATGATAGAAATTGCAAGATATTTTCTTACATTTGCCTGCAGTCAATCTTGTGGTAAATGCACTTACTGCCGAATTGGTACTCACCAGATGCTGGCAATCCTGGAAAAAATATGTTCCGGTAAGGGGACCCGGTCTGATTTACAGAAACTGGAAATAATAGCCCAAAAGACCAAACTGGGAAGCCTGTGCGGATTAGGGAAAACCGCCCCAAATCCGGTGCTGACTACTTTAAAATACTTCCGTGATGAATACGAAGCGCATCTAAACGGGAATTGCCCTGCGAAACAGTGCAGAAACCTTATATCTTATTCTATAAATGACAGTTGTATCGGCTGCACAATATGTGGTCAAAAATGCCCGGTAAAAGCTATTGCTATTATACCCTATGAACAACATTCTATTAATCAGGATTTATGTACAAAATGCGGCACATGTAAACAGGTTTGCCCAACAGAATCTGTGGAAATTATATAAAAATGATAAATTTGACAATAAATAATCAGCGAATTTCAGTTAAGTCAGGCGCTACTGTATTAGACGCTGCTGAAAATCTTGGGATCGATATTCCAACACTGTGTCATTTTGTTGATTGTGAACCGTATACTTCCTGCATGATCTGTGTGGTTCATGATCTGAAAAAAGATTCATTGATACCAGCATGCACCATGCGCGCTGAAGAGGGAATGGAAATTGAAACGGATAATGAAAAGGTGCTTGAATCGCGAAAAGATACTCTTGATCTTCTACTTAGTGAACATGTAGGAGATTGTGACGCACCTTGCAGGAGAACTTGCCCTGCAAATATGAACATTCCGTTGATGATCAGACAAATTAAGGAAAATGATCTTGAAAATGCAATAATTACCATAAAAAAAGATATAGCTTTGCCTGCAGTTTTAGGCCGTATATGTCCGGCTCCATGCGAAAAGGGATGTAACCGGAAATATTATGATAATCCCGTTTCGATATGTAATTTAAAAAGGTTTGCCGCTGATATTGATGTGGCTAAAGAATCCCATTACCGTCCTTACATTAAACCGGATTCGGGGAAAAAAGTCGCTGTTATCGGTGCAGGGCCTGCAGGGCTTTCTGCCGCTTATTACATCGCCCAAGCCGGACATAATTGTTGTATTTATGAGCAGAAAAGTAAACCGGGGGGAATGCTTCAATACGGTGTTCCTGATGAAAAATTGCAGAAATCCATACTGAATGCCGAAATTGATTTAATACTTGAACCGGGAGTTGAACTCAGGCTGGAACAAACATTGGGCAAAGATTTCGATTTAAAAGAATTAAAAGATGAATATGATGCAGTAGTTCTTGCTCCGGGTAAAATAGACCCTGGTTTGTTGAAAAATTCTGGAATTGAAATCTCAACAAATGGAATTGTTGTAAACAAAAAAACGTTTGAAACTAATATCCCCGGAGTATTTTCCGGTGGAAATGCAATTTCAGAAGGCAGAATGGCGATCCGTTCGGCGGCACATGGAAAATTTATTGCTGATTATGTAAATCAATTTGTAAATGGCTGGAATATTACAGGACATTCACAAAGATTTAATTCAATTCTCGGAAAATTACAAGATGGTGAACCGGAAGAATTCATTAAAGAAGCCAAAACATTCAACCGGGTAACACCTGCCGAAAGTCTCGAGGGAGGTTATTCTGTCAATGAAGCGCTGAAGGAATCAGAACGATGTTTTCATTGCGATTGCCGAAAACTTGAATCGTGCAGATTAAGGAAGTATTCTGAGAAGTATGGAGCGGATCAAAAACGGTTTAAAGTTGGTCAGAGGAAGAGCTTTCATAAAATCGTGCAGCATGATTTAATTATTTTCGAACAGGGCAAATGTATTAAATGTAACGCCTGCATTGAAATTGCGAAAAAGGCGAAAGAAAAACTTGGTCTTACTCTTATCAACCGGGGATTTGATGTGCAGTTGACTGTTCCGTTCAATGAATCATTAAAAAACGGCCTGGAAAAAACGGCGAGAGAATGTGTTGAAGCTTGTCCTACAGCGGCATTCTCATGGAAAAACAATGAGGCATAAAGGAATATTGCTAAAATACAGATCAATATTTTTGGTTCTTATATTATTCTATCTTTTTGTTTTCTGCTCCGAAAAAAGAGAACCGGGAAATCAGGACAAAAATGTAAAGGAAGCATACTGGCCTGTTTTTAGAGGTGATCAGAATTTGTCCGGTGCGGCTGAGGGCAGGCTTCCTGAAAAATTAGAATTGCTATGGTCCTTCAATACGGGAAATGCAATCATTTCATCACCGGTAATCGGTTTTGGGAATGTATACATCGGTTCTACCGGGGGAAAAGTCTATTCAATAGACCTGGATAATGGGAAAAAAGTATGGGAATTTGACTCAGAAGATGATATTGAAGCGTCTCCGCTTCTGCTTGATCAGACTGTTTTTATTGGTAATTTAAGTGGTGTCTTTTTTGCCCTCGATGCTCTCTCCGGCCGGATTAAATGGAAATATGAGATAGATGGTGACATAATGGGATCGGCGAATTGGGCCCCTTTTCCAAACAGTTCTAAAAAACTGGTTTTAGTCGGTAGTTATGACACAAAAATGTATGCTTTTGAGGCTGAAACAGGTAATTTGAAATGGACTTACGAAACGGGTCACTACATCAACGGAGCACCCGCAACAGACGGACAACATGTTGTGTTCGGCGGCTGCGATGAAAAACTTCATATCCTTTCTGCAATCGACGGAACGAAAAAAGGAGAAGTAAGGGCAGGTTCGTATATTGCCGGATCGGCAGCCCTTGTTGATAACCGTGCTTATCTTGGTCACTATGACAGCAAATTAGTCTGTATAGATTTAGCTGAACAGAAAATTGTCTGGGAATATGAGGATAAAGAAAGCAGGGGTGAATTTTTTTCTTCGCCTGCTGTTGGTAAAGACCGGGTTGTTATTGGCTCACGGGATTATTTTTTACACTGTGTAGACCGCGAAACCGGAAAAAAAATCTGGAAATTTCAAACTCGTGACGAGGTAGATAGTTCGCCTGTAATTGTGAATGATAAAGTTGTCTTTGGATCAACTGATGGGAGACTTTATATTCTCAATTTAAAAGATGGAAGTGAGATCTGGTCTTATGAAATTGGAGCTGCAATCCTTGGATGTCCTTCGGTAACAGGGGGGATGATCGTTATTGGAGCTGAAGATGGTTATATATATACCTTTGGGGAAAGAAGATGAAAATCGTTTATATAGTTCCGGGTTCCGGAGGAACCTTCTACTGTCAGAATTGTATGAGAGACAACGAGCTAATTAAATCGCTCAAAGCTTCCGGGCTTGAAATTCATACGGTTCCAATGTATCTGCCTATAAGTGTAGATAATCACTATAAAACAGACGGGACTCCTGTTTTCTACGGCGCAATCAATATTTATCTCAAGGAAAAACTTCCGTTTTATCGCCATGCACCAATGTGGCTGGAAAAACTTTTTGATTCCCAGCCGCTGTTGAGGTATGCGGCAAAAAAATCAGGTTCAACACGGGCATCAGGATTGGAAGAGATGACAATCTCGATGTTAATGGGAGAGGATGGCAGGCAGGCATCAGAATTGGAGCATTTGATTAAATTTTTAGATAAAAACATAAAACCGGATATAGTACACCTTTCAAATGCACTTTTACTGGGTCTTGCCGGCCGGTTAAAAAATGATCTTGGCGCTAAGATTGTGTGTTCCCTGCAGGACGAGAATGAGTGGATAGACCTGATGAGTGATGAATATCAGAAAAAGACCTGGGATATAATGGCGGAAAAAGCAGAAGATGCGGACTTATTTGTTGCAGCCAGTAATTATTATTCCGAAAAAGCAAGAGAACTGATAAAAATACCGGTTGAAAAAATAAATGTTGTTTATGACGGGATCAATCCGGATGGTTACGAAACATCATCACTGCCGTTCGATCCGCCGGTGATCGGTTATTTATGCAGAATGTCAGAATATTTTGGTTTAGGGATCATTGTCGATGCTTTTATTCTTTTAAAAAAGGATGAACGATTTAAGGATCTGAAGCTCTATTTAACCGGCGGATATTCCGGTGACGACAAAATTTTCGTAAATGAAATGTTAAAGAAAATTTCCGGTTGTGGTTTCGAAAAGGATGTCCGGATATTTGAAGAATTTAATAAAGAGAATAGGATACAATTTTTAAAATCTCTTACTTTGCTTTCTGTTCCGGTACCAGCCGGGGAGGCATTTGGGACATATCTGCTGGAAGCATTGGCGGCTGGTGTTCCTATTGTCCAGCCGAATAACGGCGGATATCCCGAATTTGTCAAAGCGACCAAAGGAGGCATCATTTACGAACCAAATGATGCAGAAAGCCTTGCTGAAGCTGCCGCATCTTTATTAATCCGACCGGACCGGCTGCGGAAGCTTGGATCGCAAGGCAGAAATGCGGTTCTTGAACAGTATACAATCAATGATTTTACAAAAAACATTATTAAATTGTACACTGATTTATTAAACAATGCCGGCAATAAAGTCAGAGCATAACTATGTTTTAAAAATGAGATAAAAAATGTTACTTGAACTAAAAAACATCTGTAAAAAATATGATACTCCTTCCGGGAGAGATCCGGTAACCGTACTGAAAAACATTTCTCTTAAGGTTGAGCAGGGAGAAACAATTGCTGTAGTTGGACCTTCCGGGTCAGGGAAAAGTACTTTGCTGAACATTATAGGAGCACTGGATAAACCTACTTCGGGATCTGTGGATTTTGAAGGAAAAGATCTGGCTGCTATGGATGAGAATGACCTTGCAAACATCAGAAATATGGAAATTGGATTTATCTTTCAACTGCATCATCTTCTCCCGCAATGCACGGTTCTTGAAAACGTATTAATACCGACGATTCCACAGAATAGGAAAAATAATAATGAAGAATTAGTAGATCGGGCTAAGGAATTATTAGTGCAGATCGGGCTTGAGAATCACCTGGATTATTTTCCGGCGCTCTTATCCGGAGGTGAACAGCAGCGTACAGCAGTAGTCCGTGCTCTTATTAACCGGCCCAAATTAATTTTAGCGGATGAGCCGACAGGTTCACTTGATCAAACTTCTGCTGAAAATTTAGGGCGGATATTGATTGAATTAAAAAAGAAGGAAAATATGACATTAATTATGGTGACACATTCACTTGATCTAGCCAGGAAAATGGATACGGTCTATATCCTTCAAAATAGAAAATTGGAAGCCTATAAGTAATTGTAAATATAGATTATATAATGCCAAATTTATACTGAAATACAAAAAAATGCCTGTTGAGGTGTTCTTCACCTCAACAATATCATGCAGCAAAGGTGAAAGAACACCTTTGCCAGCGAAGTAAATAGTACTATTGATTATGAAAAAAAATACTCAAAGTAGCAAAATTAAAAATATCCGGATTCCTGCCTGCACAGGTGTGGCTCAACTCCGAAAATGTCATCCTGAACTTGTTTCAGGATCTAAAAAACTAATCAGGAGATTTCGGTCCCGAGTACTCGGGAGAATCCATTTTTCCGATTTAAGCAAAATATATTTTTATTTTTTTACCGGAAAGTAGTGAACATGGTTCTCTTAAATGAATACATTTAAAGGGATAATGACAGTTTAAAACAATAATATGAATATTTTAAAATATATATCCCGAAGTCTCATTTACTACAGGCGGACTCATTTCTGGGTGGTTCTTGGAACAATGGTCAGCACAGCAATTTTAACCGGAGCGCTTATTACGGGTGATTCTATCCGTTACAGCTTGAGACAGATCGTATTTGACCGGCTTGGGAATACAGAATTTGCCTTATCTTCAAGTGACCGCTTTTTCAATACACAAACCGCGGCAAAACTTTCTGAAAAACTTCGAACTCCTGCTGCACCTTTGCTGCAGACAAAAGGGATTGCAATTACGGGCGGCGGCAAACAAAGAGCAAACAATGTTCAGGTAATAGGTGTTGATAACCGTTTCGGAAAAATGGGAAATATCCCGGAAATCTACGAATTTATATCTGCCAATGAAGCAATTATCAACTCTCAATTAGCATTACACATGCAGTTAAAAATTGGGGATGAATTTCTGCTGAGAATGGAAAACCTGGACTATATTCCCAAAGATGTTCCTTTGGCTCTGGACTCAGAGACAAGTTATGCAAAAAGATTTACGGTAAGATTGATTGTTTCTGAAAAGGAATTTGGCAGGTTTAACCTTAAAGCCGATCAGATTTCTCCAAATACGGTTTTTGTTTCTTTAGATTTTTTGGGGCAGGAATTGGGGTTAGAAAATAAAGCTAATGTCTTACTTGTTGCAGGAAAGCAGGATAAACCGCTTTCTGTTGAGGAGGTGAACGAAGCCTTTAAAGAGGTTTGGTCGCTGTCTGACGCAGGATATGAATTAATTCAGATACCCGATAATAATCAAATTCAAATGACATCGGAACGTATCTTTTTAGATCAGTCTGTTGTGAATAGCGCACTAAATATTTATGAAAATTCTCAACAGATTTTCACCTATTTCGTTAATGAAATTCGTTTAAAAGATAGAGCGGCACCTTATTCATTTGTTACGGCTCAAAGTGATCTGGACCTTGAAGAAGATGAGATTTTTATAAACAAATGGCTTGCAGACGATCTTAATGCAGGAATAGGAGATCAGGTTGAACTCACCTATTATGTTCTTGGGGAGTCCCGTTTATTAGTGGAGAAAACTTCTGATTTTAGAGTTAAATCTATTGTTCCTGTTCAAGGTGTTTATGCTGACAGGAATTTGATGCCCGACTTTCCGGGATTGGCAAATACTGAGAATTGCCGTGACTGGGATCCGGGTATTCCAATCGATTTGAATAAGATCCGGGATAAGGATGAAGATTACTGGGACACATATCGTGGTACACCCAAAGTTTTTGTTTCATTAAGCACTGCTCAAAATATGTGGAAAAACCGCTTTGGTAATTTGACAGCGCTGCGTTTTACAAATGAAGAGAAAGACGGAATTGAAGAGAATTTAACAAGTGTAATTGATCCGGCAAGCCTCGGATTTTACTTTCGAAATGTAAAAAGTGAAGGGCTTCGGGCAAGCTCGCAATCTGTGGATTTCGCTCAATTATTCCTGGGATTAAGTTTTTTTGTTATCATTTCTGCACTGCTGTTAACTGGTCTGCTCTATGTTTTTAATATTGAACAAAGGTCTGAAGAAAGCGGATTGTTTTTAGCATTGGGATTTGCAAAAAAAGCTATCAAGCGTTTTATTTTGCTGGAAGGGATTATTCTTGTAATTGTCGGGAGCTTTTTCGGTGCAATCTGTGGAGTATTATATAATCAGATCGTGCTGATCGCATTAAAAACTATCTGGCAGGAGATAGTTGGTACATCGTACTTACAAATTCATGTCAGGATTTCTACCCTCATACTTGGAGCATTAAGCGGAATACTTATCACTCTTTTTACCATCTGGCTGGTTATCCGGAATCAGCTCAAACAACCGGTTGCAGGTCTCCAAAAGGGGATCACAAAGTTGGTAACTATAGGAAAGAAATCAAAGTTAAGCCTGGCAATCAGTATCATTTGTATAAGCGGAGTTGTCTTAATGAAACAAAAACTTTGGGTGTACCACGATATGTGTCCCAGTAATCTTC
>JBHPGK010000091.1:0-13468 GCA_042570605.1 Candidatus Zhuqueibacterota bacterium | reverse complement strand
CCTTTTCTTTAATATCAAAACTGATATTCGTGGTCGGGTTAAACGGGTTCGGATAATTCTGGTTCAGTTTGAAATTACCTGCGGCGATTAAGACTTCAACCGCGTCTGAATATGCAGTATTGCCGTCGTAGTCCACCTGTTTCAGCCTGTAAAAATACGTACCGGCTGCCAGTCCTTCATCCGTGAAAGTATAGTTCATTTCTTCATCGGTCGTGCCGTTACCGGCAACAAAACCGACTTTTTCAAAATCTGCGCCGTCGCCTCTTTCAACTTCAAAACCGAAGTTGTTAAGCTCGGATGCTGTTGTCCATGCCAGGTCGACAAAATTGTTGCCTGCATCTGCCGTGAAATCCACCAGTTCAACAGGTAGTTGTGTTGAGTTCGTGAGTGTAGAAGTATTCAAGGCTCCATTTGTTTCATTGCCTAAGGACACAATTACCTCAGTATCTGATGTATTAAGTAATGAAGCAAAGTTAAATACAAAATGTGCTTCAGTAGATGTTGTAAAGCTAGAAGTCGTCTGAAAAATTACATAACCAGCAAATCCCCAGGTTGAAGAAGTTGCATCTGCTGCATCATCGGCATATGCATGAAAAATATAATCAGAATCATCAGCATCTTTCATGACAGGTGTTCCACTAGAACCAAGCAAATTGAAATCAAAGTCTTTATCTTTAGAAGAAGAAATATACGTAACTTTTGTATTATCATATGTAAAACGTAAATCAAAACCTTTTAAGTTAGTATAATCTTTGACATAAAGACATACATAGAAATAAGTATCAGGGCCAATATCTGTAAGATAATTTACTCCGTCATAACCAGAATCATAGGAAGTTTCAATATCCATCGCAATACTTGCCGTAGACTGTGCAAAGAGGTTTGCGCTTGCGAGAAAAACTAAGCAAAACGCTAATATAAGAATTTTTTTCATTTTTTCACCTCGTCTCTGTTAAAAAATTGTACTTGTACGTTTAAAAAGGAAAGCCACGAAAGCCAGACTTTCGGCTTCCGTGGCTTCCTAAATTCGGAACTTATCAAAACAGTGATTATTTCATTAAGACCATTTTCTTACTGGCTCTGAAATCACCTGCTTTGATCATGTATATGTACATACCGCTTGCGACTTTAACACCGAGATCATTTCTGCCGTTCCATACAACCTTATGGAAACCTGCTTTCATGTCGTTCTCTACCAGTGTTCTGACTTTCTGACCAAGAATGTTATAAAGAACAATCTTGACATTGCCGGACACAGGCATAGCGTACTTGATAGTGGTTTCGGGGTTGAATGGGTTCGGGTAGTTCTGATCAAGTGCGTAGTCGGTCGGGAGTACAATCGGTTTCTCAAGGATGAAGTTCTCAAGAGTATTGGTTCTGCCGTTATCATCCATTACGGTGATGCCTTCAAAGGTCATCTCGGTAACTTCATCACCAACCCATATAAAGGTCAGCGTAGCTACGCTTCCGTCACCTTCAACAGCATTGCTTCCGTCGACTATCACGTTAGCCAGTATCACTCTTCCGTCCTCTTCCTTTACGATGTTGACCGGTGAGCTTCCGCCGTTTGTATTGATGAAGTCGCTGTGAGTTGCGCTAACGAACTCATAGTTATCATCAAATACGACTGAGAACTCATAACCGGACATCTTGGCGAGTGCTTCGAGGCTGACGTCTATCGTGAACTCTCCGGAGTTTGCGTTGTTAGGTGTTATCAATGATGTGGTATTTACATTGACACCATTGTTGATAACAGGAGCAGAATTCAGTGATGTTCCGTACTGACCGGCAAACATTGACAGGTCTGAAAGACCGACTGTTGCGTTTGCGTCTAAGTCATAGAGCAGTTCGTATTCAGAAGTGTTGCCGTATGCAAAGGCAAAGATGCTGAGGTCTGCAAGACCAACAGTACCGTCACTTGTGAAGTCTGCTGTCAAAGCTGTATTGGCAGCGCCGATCGCTCTGTTCGGACCATCGGCAGATGAGATCATCTTACCGTCGGATTCGATCGCATAGACACCGCTTACGCCGGCTGCCTTTGCTTCGATCTCGTATCCGAAGAGATAACCGAGTTCATTTGCTTTATTTGCAGCATCCACTGCATCGTCACTTGCAGAGAATTCAGGAGGCAGGTCGCCTTTGACCGCCGATACCCAGTAGTAAGCGTTGCTTGATTTGTCGCCTCTTGTGGAGACAACCGCTCTTACTGTGGTTCCTGTGCCTGAAGTGATCGGTGTTGCAGGAATTACTGCCCAGTTCACTGCTGTGGTCAGATCATTGCTTGTTGATCTGTATACCTGGTAATAATCGATAGCCAGATCTTCATCTGAGGTACCGGTCATACCGGGATGGTTTACGCTGGCAGTGAATGCTAAGAGTACATATCCGCCGTTATCGCTCGGATTATCCGAAGCGGCGAATGCAGTAGGTGCATTAAGTACTGCTGCGGCAACTGTCAATCCGGCTCTTTCACCGAATACAGCAGCGTTATCTGAATTACCGTTATCGGCTCTGCTTATAAGTTGAGCGTAGAACGAAATAGTGCCGGCTTCCTGAGGAACGACTTCAACAGTTCCTGTACCGTCAATAATTAGATTATCGGAAAGACCGACATTCTGCTGGTTTGAGTTGAACCTGATAACGTAAGTTGAGTCAACCAGGTCATTCTTGTACTGGTCTTTGATAGCTACGGTCATATCAGCCTTGGTCTGAGCATACAGTGAACCTGCAAAGCTCATATCGATCGTATCAGGTGCAGCCGGGTACCAGTCGAGGTCAAGATCAACCGTTGTATCCTTTGATACTGTCGGGTTGCCGTTATCATCAAATGATGTGCTCTTTATTCTGATCTGTGCACCGACAAGTGTCTTTGATGATGATACCCAGAATGTATCTGCATCGAGGGTAAATGTAGTATCACCAGTTGCTGAAGCATTTACACCGGCTGAGTAAGCGATACCGGCAGTACTGTCATCGAGGTTGATCGGGCCGTCATTGCCGCCTGTCTGCCAGTGTACCCACGTGGTCTGAATAGCTGAGCCGACTGCTTTCAGTGTATCTTCAAGTGCAGCAGCGCTGCCGTCCAGCAGTGAGATCTCGAAGTAATTGTATTTGAATGAATAGATCGGGTTCTTGCCCTGATCCAGCGGAGCAACCGTGATCGGTATATAACTACCAACCATCTGATCTGTCAGACCATCAGCAGCAATAGTATAAGTTGCCACCTGGCTCGGGAGCCATGTTCTGAACAGTATTGTATCGCCGATCGTTACACCGGGCTCCAGATTTGCAAAAGTTGTAATTCTGGCAAATGCTTTCTGGAATCCTGAGTCACCGCCGATAGTTGTGAATGTAAGATATACATAACTGTCGGTTGCCAGCAGATCATAACTGCTCGGGTATGAGGCAGTTTCCGGATAACGTGTATCATCGAAGGCACCGAGTTGCTTCTTGTTGCCCATATTGGTCTGGTACAGGGTATCAATCATCAGGTAGTTCACGTTGCCGTTTAATATTCTGAAGTTACCTTTGTGGATATCCCTGTCAACATACCTTCCTGAGTCGGCTGGTATAACAACAATGTTCAGATTATCATCATAGAACCTTATCCTTGCTGTTCTTGTCATACCTGCAATCAATGCGCCTGCTGTTCCTCTGGTCGCAGTCGTATCGACATCAACCTCACCCGTAACTGAGTTGTAGAATTTCAGGTCCAGAGTATTTATCTGGCTGGCATGCTTGATCAGTTTGATGGAGTCAAGAGCTGTTCCGCCGTAGCTGACTTCAACAACCGCATAACCCTTTGCAGAGTCTGATTTAAAGTATGCCCACGCACCTACAGAGTCAGGATAATTGGCAGCATCAAATGACAATCTAACTCTCTTTGTTGTATCGGTATCTGTTGAGAGTACATCAGAGAAGGTGGTCGTGCCGCCTGGTGTTGCCGTGTAAGTGGAATTTGCCTTCATACCGGCGTTATCCGTAATATCTGCGGTCACCTGTGTATTTGTCTTTAATGAAAAAGTGACAGTTAACAGGGTATCAGGATGGTTGCCGTATGCGTCGAACAGGTATGCTTTTACTGTATAAAGTGAATCAACCTGTACGGTATCGACCGGCATTCCGTCCGCGATGTTTCCATCGGCTGTAAGGAAGTATGCAGCAGCCGGGACGTTACCCTTTGTGGCAAATTCAGTAAAATCTGTATTATTTGCAATGCTTGAATAAGTAATTGTAACTGTATCTTTTACATAAGCTGTTGTTGCAGCAGGTCTCCATGCTGCGCCGGTTGCGGTCGTACTGGTCTTATATCTGAAACCGATCAGGTCAACCGGGAAGTTGGCATCGGTGTCCTTGGTTGTTTCATCCAGGAAGAATCCTGAAAAAGTGCCGCCTCTTTTTGTAGCAAGAGTAACATTTGTAAAGTCTGATGAAGTAGCATCTTTTTTATTGTTATATTCGTCTAACAGGAGAATCCTGAAATGCATAGAATCACCTGCTCTGACCTTTCCTGTCTCGCCGAATCCTGCAGAAGTATCGTAATAGTCGCCCGCTGCGGCATCGACAAGGTCGCCTGCCTCAGGATAGAGCGCTACCGTATGCAGGGCGCCTGCGATGATCGGGATGGTGACGGCTTTTCTTGTCAAAGCCGACGTCAGGTCATCAGACGGATTTGCTCCATCATTTCCAAAGACGAGATCGTCACGAACCTGGAATATCAGACTGTCTGTTCCGGCAACCGTACCTGCGGTCATTCTGACATATGCTTTACCAACAATATCAAGCGCCAGTGCACCCGAACCTCCTAAAGTTGTCGGAGTAGCAAAACCATCATCAGTATCATATTGAATGATACCGGTTCCGAGATTAGTTGTCAAATAAAGTGAGTCGTCTTTACAGAGGTTTGCAAAAGTATCTTTCACAGTAACTGTAAAAATATCCGCCTGAGCATTTACAGTAACATTTGATGACTGAGAAGTAGGAGAAAGTGTCATTTCATAAGGAGTTGTAGCGAACTGACGGCTGTACTGTGACGTTACAATCGAGCTTGCTCCGTAGTAACCTCTGAAATAAGTGTCTACAGCTTTGTTATAGCTGGCTCTTCCTGTTATAACTTCAAACGCGGAAGTTGTCGGATTCCAATGCGCTTTCAGCGTATCTTTCTGAGCACTTACAGTATGAGTTTGAAACGGTACATAGAATTTACCGCCGCCGACACCGACAACACCCGATGAGGTCGAGGATTTTAAATACACATCTGCGAGCGAATCAATAAGCACGTTGCCGTCAGCATCCGCAATGGTGAAGGTCACTGTGCCGGTACCAAACGCCTGTCCTACAGTATCTACCAGATCGGTTCCTGTAGCGGCAAGAGCCGTTACAGTCGGAGATGAAGGCGTAAGAGCCCATCTCAAACCTACCCAGTTAGCCGGGCTGCCGTTAATATAATTTGCTGCATCAGCAGCGCCATTACCGTTAACGGAAGTGGAAGCCATCACAAGTATCGTATCTATATAGGCATTAACACCGGTTGCTACTATTGCCCTGTTACCATCACCCCCAGCGTTCATAACAGCAGGAAGAACATCATCATTCGTCATGCCCTTGAATTTAATGGTAATCGTAGAGTCGGTGCTGACATTAACGAGGCCGCTGAAAATTAGCCTGTAGCACTGGAACGTAATTCCTATCTCATCCTCAGCAATATAAGGAGCGACATCATGATGTGCAATAGCAGTTTGATGCGCAGCTACATTATTATCCAGCCATTCTGCCGAAGCAATAGAAGTACTGTAATAATTGGTTCCGCCAATGGTTATAGGAAGCATAGTGTCCGCTGCGACAGTATCTGTACCAATCGGGAAATAAATATAAAGTGTATCCAGATAAACACTGTCCATTGTCATTGTGAAATTCAGTAAGTGATAAGTAGGTGTTACGCCCTGCGTAGCGTAATGCGTTTTGGAACCGCTGATTAACATCGTGTCGTAATCGACATTGTAAACCTGGTCCTGCGCGTATGCGCTACCACCTAAAACAAGTGAAAGAACTAACACTAACGTTAAACACGAGAGAATTTTGCTTTTCATTCCTTTCCTCCAATTTTTAATTTAAAAATAAAATTTAGTTGATTTTCTTAATAAAAGTAAAAAATTAAATAACAATATCAATCAAATTCTGCTTAGTTCACCCCCTTTTTATTAATATTGATATATATATATTTTAAGGATTCTTCCAACATACAGCAATTTAAATAAAATAATTAGCCGAAATATATGAACTTCTGCTCACAAAGTCAACAAATATTTTCCAATTCTGCCTATATTTTATGCATCTGCAAACTTAATTCGCGAGTTGGTTTTTATAATTTAAAAATATAATTCTATTTGTCAAGAATTATTTTGAAAAAATTTTATTAAATTTGTGCTTGGCTTTATAATAATAACAAATATTTTCAAATGTTGTGATATAAATCACATTTTTTAAAAATATCTTAGCTGTCGAGCTATCGAGCTATCGAGCTGTCGAGCTGTCGAGCTATCGAGCTGTCGAGCTATCGAGCTGTCGAGCTGTTTAGCTGTCGGGCTGTTTAGCTGTTTAGCTGTCGAGCTATCGAGCTGTCGAGCTGTTTAGCTATCGAGCTATCGAGCTATCGAGCTGTCGAGCTGTCGAGCTGTCGGGCTGTCGAGCTGTTTAGCTGTCGAGCTGTCGAGCTGTCGAGCTGTCGAGCTATCGAGCTGTTTAGCTTATTAGCTTATTAGCTGTCGAGCTATCGGGCTGTCGAGCTGTTTAGTTTATTTCAATAATATCATTTTTCCGGTTACATATTCATCCTGCCAGGTAACGGCATAGAAATAAACACCTGATGAAACGGTTTCTCCCGCACCGTTCCGGGAATCCCATGTAAATGTATGGGTTCCGGCATTTATACTGTTGCGGTAAATAGTACGGATCCTCTGCCCCAGCGCATTAAATATAACAATGCTGAGGTCCCCTCTTTCCGGGATCTGTACCTTTATTTTTGTATGAAGGTTGAAAGGATTCGGATAATTATGAAAAACCTTGAACTTTTCCGGGATTGCAGTTTCTTCATCAATACCGGTTTGAGGCGAAATAACGATGTTCCAGGTCTTTTGAACAATATTTTGCCCGTCAGTGACATTAAGTATTATTGCCCGCTCATTTGTTGTATCAATAACTGCGGTAAACGAGTAAAAAGTATCTCCTGATACGGATATCCCGTTCTCATACCAGGAAAATATCAGTTGATCCCCGTCTCCGTCAATTGCTGAACACGAAAATAAAATTGTCCCGTTTTCGGAGAGTGTTGTATCTCCCGGAGGTGTGAAAAATGTAATTAAAGGTACATCCTCAACAGGTAAAACACTGATCACGACCAAAGCAGTATCTCTGTTTTGATCAGGGTCAGTAACAACAACCGTAACCGTATCCCCTCCAAACCAGTTTACTGCCGGTGTAAAATTTAATAATTTATTGGCACTGTCAGAAATAACTATATTAACATTCTCAGAAGCAGTGAACGAGAGATCAAGTTCATCAAGAGGAGTATCTGCATCTGTGACCCAGTCCCTGTAGCCGATAACCTTATTTTTGTCTTCAGGAAACTCAACATGAATTGTGTCATTCAGAAACACCGGGGCGCCCGAAGGTTTGAAAACCGTAATTTTTATAAATACCGTATCGGAAAGTCCCCCGGGGTCAGCGGCAATAATACTCAGCGAATCAATCCCTTCGAAATCCGGACCGGATGCATAGATCAGAAGAAGGCTGTCCATGTAAATCCCTTCGAGATGCACAGAATTTAAGAATGTAAAGCTCAAGTCTGTAAAATTATCATCCGGATCTTCAATATAATTATATATTGATATATATAATACGCTGTTTGCGGCAACAGAACTGTCCGGTAAAGCCGTCCACAGAGGCGGGTCATTTACATTTTCGACAAATATATTGAATTCCTGAACCGCACTGTCTCCAGCGGCATCATATACAATTAACTTTATTTGATTCAAACCGGTATTTTTATTTGCAGGCGTCCAGAAAATCGCCGCACTGTCGGGATTAATTGTCATTCCTTCGGGTGCTTTCTCAAGAACAAAATTCAGGGACGAGCCTTCAGGGTCTTCCGCTATTATATAATATGCGTACGCTTCATCTTCGACCGCAGTTGTATCAGGGGTGCTGAAAATTACGGGTGGATAATTTGCATCGAGTACAATAATTACGAATTCCTGGTATGAAATTCCCGCATTTTTATCATCCGCCTTAATTTTTACGCTGTGAGAACCGACCTGACCAAAGCCGGGTGTCCAGGATATTTGACCTGAGACACTGTCGGCCGACATGCCCGCCGGTGCAGTTACCAGGTAGTAATAAACAGTATCACCATCAATATCTACTGCTTCTGCATTATAACTGTATACCTTCCCCTTGATTGCAACCGTATCGGGGATGGAAGTGAACTCAGGTGCTTTATTTACGAGCTGGACTGTTATATTAAATCCTGCGGTATCATAGTACTCACCGTCAAAAACATATATTTTTATTGAATACAGTCCTGAATCAGCTCTTACCGGCGTAAAATCGATCGTTCCGGTATTGATGTCAATATCGAACAGGTCGGTGTTATCAGAAAAGAACAGGGTATCGGACTGGTCGGGATCAGAAGCACTCACTGTATATACAAAAGCCTGATCCTCATAAATAGTTGTATCATTGATCGAGACGACCTGCGGAGCCTGATTTATATTTAATACAGATATCTGAAACGTATCGATATCATAATTATACCCGTCGAAAACTCTTATCTCAATCAGATGAGTACCGACATCAGCATCGGAAGGAGAATAATCAATTTCGCCGGTCAGCGAATCTATATCGAACATGCCGGTATTATCATAATATTTAAGAAAGCCCGAGGTGTCGGGATCATCAGCTTCAACGTTATAGATAAATTGTGATGCTTCATAAATGGTTGTATCCGGGATGGAAGTTAAGACAGGGGCAAAATTAAGAAACCTTATATTTAAATTAAAATCAGCGGTATCCGCCCCATCTCTATCGCTGACCCATATTTTTACCTGATAAGTCCCCGTATCACTTTCAGCCGGAGTAAACGAAATGGCTCCCGACACAGAGTCAATATCAAAAAGTGCAGAATTATCAAAATAGAACAATGTATCAGCCGGGTCGATATCCTGCCCTGAGATGACAATTGAGAACAGGCTGTCAACGTAGCCGGTATAATTGTATGAATCTTCCAATGAGGGGGGATCATTGACATTTATTACATTCAGATAAAAGTCTATTGTATCGGATGCATCAAAAACATCACTCACTCCAATTTGAAAATAATTATTACCGAGGAACCGGTTGTCCGGAGTCCATGTCAGCACACCCGTTTCAGAACCGATCGAAGCGCCTTCAGGTGCACTTAATATATTGAAATACAGGTTATCGCCGTTGGTATCGGATGCTGTGAATGTGTAACTGTACTGGGCATCTTCAAATGCGGAAGTGTCCGGTGCGGAGGTGAAAACCGGGGGAAAATTACGGTTCACTACATCAATATAAAAAGTCTGTCTTGTTATGCCTCCCCTGCTGTCTGCCGCTTTGACCACAACAAGGTTATCGATCCCAAGATTCTGAGGCACCCAGCTGATTATTCCGGAAGACGAACCGATGGTCATACCGGAAGGGAAAGCTTCGAGAACAAAGGTTAAAGCATCTCCTTCTTCATCTGTTACGACCGGAGAATATACATATTGAATTCCCCTGTATGCAGTATCCGGCGGTATTGAGCTGAATACAGGCAGATCATTATACTCCTGCACAAAAAGTGTGTAATTCAGTGTGTCTTTCCCGCCCTTACCGTCATCAACTTCTATAGAGACGGAATTATACCCTGTATCAGGCTGACCGGGAGTCCACCCGACAGTACCCAGCAGGGAGTCTATCGAAAAAGCTGCAGGACCTGTTAAGACCCTGAATACAAGAGCATCATTGTCCCTGTTATTGACTATCAGGGTTACCGAGTATAATACGTCCTCATCCGCTGTCGTATCAGGCATATTTGTGAACAACGGTAAAAAATTCGAATCGGGATTACCTGTCAGCTCGATATAATTTATTGTATCAAGATAAGTATTGGACGTGATCTTCAGTGTATCGAAAAATCCGATATCACGTGTGGGTGTAAACACTAACTTAACGGAATCCGTATCAGCAGGGGCAATAGTCAGATTTGAGTAAGCGGAAGTAAAAATAGCCGAGTTCAAGATCTGAAACGTCAGCCGGAGCGAATCGTTTCCGGTATTTATAATATTCAGAAATACGGAATCACTATTACCGGTTGAAAGGTTTTGAAATGATATTTCTGTCTGTCCCAGAAGTATCTCGGGTTCGAGGCAGTAACCGCTCAAAGTAAGTGTATCTGCCGGAGACAGGAGATCATTGCTCTGAATTATAAGTTCCGACTGATAAAGCCCCTTATCATCAGGTCCAAAAGTTATATTAAATAATGAGCTGTCATCAGAGACAATTGTATAATTTGCCGTAATGTCGGATGTGTATCCGGCTGCTGAATTTATTCCGGAGATTATCAGATCCTGGTTACCCGTGTTTTTAATATAAAAACTTAAAGTTGTGTCCAGCCCGATCTGAATTGTATCAAAATCGAAAGTGACACGTGTAAAACTTATGGAAGAGCCCACGCCTCTTCCGTTAAGGGGGATCTTTATGGTCGAATTGCTTGTATCGTTACATGCAATAGTTATTGTATCAGGGTAATAAGAAAAATCCTGCGGAGTAAACTTCACATAGACGAGGGATGTATCACCTCCGGCGATAGAGCTTTTATATGTGCCGAATGAATAAACGGAGGAATCGGAGGATATTGATGTAATGTTCAATATCCCGGAATTAGTATTGGTTATCACAAGCCTGTAATAAGAGTCTGACATTATTGTAACATCGGAGAAATTTATCGAATCTGCACTGACACTGATCTGAGGAAGTCCGCCTGCCCCGCTCAATACAATTTTTTTCGTTCCTTCAAATGCATTGGATGCTACCGTCAGGGTATCGGTATAGGTTTTTAGCGACTCCGGATCAAAAGTAATAAAAAGGGATGAAGTATCTCCCTGGTAAATAATTTCAGTAGAATCGGCAATTTTAAATATTGCCGGGTCATTCAAAGAGTATGCTGAAACGGTTAACGGGTACGTCCCGGTGTTGACCACCGGAATTTTTACTGATAAAGTGTCAAATACATTCACAGAACCGAAATTCAATACGGAATCTGTCAGGATAATGTGCGGTGCAACCCCGGTCCCCCTTACAGTGTACTCTTTAATTGAATCGTTGGTGGCATTTGAATAAATTAAAAATTCCGCTTCATAATACCTTTCGCTGTCAGGTAAAAAATAAACCGGTATCCCTTGAAATGCGGCACTATCGACGCCGAAACTCGTCGAATCGATCCGGAAAAAGGATGAGGATGTGACAATTGAATCCACACTCAACACTTCATTTCCGGTATTTTCAACCCACAGGAACCCCGAAGCAGTATCGGATACTATTACTTCTCCAAAATCATGAATTGTTTCATGCAGGAAAATAGTTCTGCCAATTCCCAACCCGCTTATATAAACAGTTACTGAGGGATCTGCAGGATCATTGGTTGCAATAACCAGCGAATCAAAATATGTCTTTTCCTCTTTGGGAAAAAATCCAACTGCAATTTTCAGGTCAAATCCGGGCCGGATGTATTGATGAGCGGAATACAGGTTTGAGATGACAGAGAGTCCGTCTCCTGAAAGAGACTGCCGCCATATTTCAAGCGTATCTGTTCCCGTATTTCTGATCGTATCATAGAGAACAAAACCATCTCCCAGATCGAGGCTTCCGAATTTTAGAGTGTCAGGTGAAAATGATATCTGCGGGACTTGCGCGAAAAGTGCTGAACTGAGAAGAATCAGTACTAAAAAAAAAATTAATTTATTTGATCTTATAAACATAAATTGAACCGGATTTATCTCCGTTTATATTGTCAATATATGCTCCGACAAATATCTCTTTATTTCCGTCTTTATCGAGGTCATAGACCTTCATCTCATTTCCAAAACCCGTACCGGGCGCCGGACTTTTATACAGCAATTCAAATTTGTTTTTATTTTTATCTTTAAGACTGGAAATATCCAGGCAAAAAAGACCTCCAAATGACGAGGGCATCTGAACCTTGCCGGGCCCTGTTATCAGAAGCCTGTTTCCAAGCATGCCGAATCCTGAGCCCATTTCGCAATATGCATAATTCCCTTCATAGATTAAATCGGCATTTTTTGCAGAAATATTACTTGAGACCGTTTTTCCCCGAAATAAATATACTTTTCCAGTATAACGGCCCGCTTTTCCGTCGGAATTTGCAGATACGATAAAATCGCCGAGATTATCCCCATCCAGGTCGCCAAGAGAATAAATACTGGTGCCGAAATTGTCCATGTCATTCTCCCCTGCAATGGCTGCACCTGCATCAGAAGATATAAAATCTTTTTTCCCTTCAGAATAGCTGAATATGTATGTCCTGCCTAATATCATGCCTGAATCATCCTCAGACATGAACGCTCCGGCAGCAAGCTCATCTTTCCCGTCTCCGTTTATATCTCCAATAAAAGAAACGGAATTCCCAAGTTTTTCATTTTTTTCTCCGGTAATTTCTATATCAGCGTCTGCAGTAGATAGCCTGTTTTCCAGTTTCCCTCCATAAAAGATATATACTTTTCCCGTAAGAGGCGCCTTTGCAGAATTCAGGAAACCTGCTCCAACAACCAGATCATTGATCCCGTCACCGTTAAAATCACCATTGGAACAGATGCTCTGCCCGAAAAATTCTTCTATATTTTCACTTGTAATAATAACATCCGGGCTAAAATTGGAGGAGGGCATACCTTCATTTTTACCATAAAAAACCAGGACATTCCCCGGAGCTACCTTATTTCCCAATCCTGAGACCATAAGATCATTTATGTTATCACCGTTTATATCATAACCGCTGTCGATCATCCAGCCCAGCATGTTCCCTGTATAAGCTCCATTAAGGGTCAAAGCCGCTTCACTGCTCCGCATAATATTTTTCTGCCGTGATGAAAAGAAAATATAAACTTCACCTTCTCCTGTCTTTCCGGCTGTTGGCGCACCAACAGCAACTTCATCGACTCCATCCCCATCCATATCGTGATAAAACCCGATCGATTTCCCGAATAAAATACCTTTCTTATCGCCGGATATTCTATAAAACAACGACAGTTTGCCTGTCTGCTGTAAACTGAATGATAACAAGAAGATAACAGCTATTATTGTTAAAATCGTTCTCTTTTTCATGTTCCGTTCTCCTGCCTGGTTAAAAAAATGTAATGACAATTAAGCCAAAATGCAATAAAAAGTAATTATT
>JBHPGK010000090.1:0-13769 GCA_042570605.1 Candidatus Zhuqueibacterota bacterium | reverse complement strand
GTTTCTCAAGAACTCATCCTCGACTTCTTCCATCTGTTTTTCAAGTGCAAGAATACCTTCTCTCCTTGCCCGTTCAGCAAATTTTACTAACAATGCAATAACCTCACCCGGATCTTCCTGGCGTACGATCACTGCTTTCATCATAACATTGGATAATCCCAACACATCCTGCAGTTTATAATTTATAACTACAGAAACGATTGAACCGACAACAGTAATAACAATTGACTGAATATTGATAAAAAGCATCAGGCTTCCGCCGAGCAGAATTCCGACAAGAATATTTACTGTCCCTGCGACTATCCCTAGAATGGTGGCTATATCCATATTAACCCTCTGAATTTATTCAAAGATTCCTTTCTTACTAAAAAATGATTACTCGGTATTATCATCACCTATTTGAGTAATCCTGTACTTCTTATAAGGGAAACAATCCCGTCTGTATTCCATAACCATACTGATAACTTCGTCAACAGTATCTTTAACCAGAATTTTTTTACCTGATGATAAGGAAATTATAGTGTCAGGCGTAGATTCCACAAATTCGATCATTTCAGCATTTATCACCATTTCCCTGTCATTAATTCTAATTACTTTAATCATATTATAAACGTCTCCTGTAAAAATATCTATTTAACGTAGTAGCAATTAACTTGCCATGATTTCATTTTTTAATATTTTTATTAAGTATTATAAGAAATAAAAGGGGGGTTTGCTATGTTTTTTTTTGTAATAATCTAAAGTTTTATAAGATTTTGCCGATAAGATGGCGTCCTGTTTCAAAGGTTTTTTGAAATATGTTTCCTGATAAAATAAAAAAGGGGGAAGTTTTTTCCCCCTTTATTTATGAGAAATAGTGTCTATTATCTCTTCAATTCAACTACCTCAGACAAGAACTGGTCACTGACCGTAATAACTCTTGCTGATGCCTGGAAACCTTTCTGAGCAATGATAAGGTTCGTAAATTCCTGAGCGAGATCAACGTTTGACTGCTCGAGTGCACCTGATACGATTTCAGCCTGAATACTTGTTACCGCAGGACCAAAAATCGGAGTTCCTGAGTTCGCAGAAGGCTGGAAATTGTTATCACCTACTCTGAAAAGACCGCTTGGATTATTGAAAGCTGCGAGCATTACTCTACCCATAACCTGGTTTACACCATTGGTAAATGTACCTGAGATATTGCCGTAGTTATCAATTGAAATAGAATCGAGCTCACCAAGAGCATATCCGTCCTGGTCACTTGCTACAAGTGAGGAGTCCGCACCGAGCTGGGTCACACCCGCATAAGAGCCTGATTCACCAATAGATATGGTAACATTAACCGGATTTACCGCACCTGTACCAGGATCAAACTGGAATGATGTCGCAGCGCCGTCATAAACAAATTGTGATAAAGAACCATCATTTTTGAATGTCACGTAACCCGAGTCACCACCGGAAGCAGCGGCATTACCGCCAACTGCAGTGCTCCACAGCCATTTACCGATCGTTTTAACATCTTTCTGAAAAGTCAGAGTCAGAACGTGTTCATGCCCGAGGGAATCATAAGCCGTTGCGGAAGCATACACTTCAACATCAGCAGCAGACTGTTCTTCAAACCAGTTATTCGGAGTACTGTCAAATATTGCGTCAAAAGCTGTTCTGCTGGTTGTTCCACCGCTGTCGGTTGCCTGAATATTAGGTGAAGTTATTTCATACGACAAACCTCCGTCAGCGGTTACAACCATAGCTCCACCCTCTTCAGTGTTTATTTCTACACTACCAGTAGTAATATTAAAGGCTTGCCGAACCTGTTCAGTAAAATCATTTACAGTGGTGGTAGCCGTTACATTAAGAGTTAAATTAGTCACAATATTTACGCCGCCGACTTTCCCGTCGATCGTAATAACGTCGGTATCAGTTAAACCAAGGCTCTGACCGGTAGCATCCCTTAAATTTGTCAGCAGGTCATCAGCAGTAGCAACATGAGAGAATTGATCAGTCAACGATGCGGCAGTTGCTGCATCTCTGTTGTTTGCTGACTCAAGAGCTTTCTGCAGTAATCCATTGGTGCTGGTTACTACAAGTTGAGTGGTAAGATCCAGCCTGGTAAACTGAATTTGACCGTTGTCTGATAATGTTGCAGAAATGGTATTCGTACCGGTAGTTCCCATCACCTCATCGATTCCATCAACAAGATCCTGCAGAGAATTAAAGTCGTAAGGAGAGGCTGTGTCACTTGCAACATAGGTAAAGTTGAAATTGTCATCGGAATCAATTACACCATCAGAGTTCCTGTCGACGCCGTCGCTGATAGTAACGGTGGTAGTATTAGCTGTTATACCTTCAACAAGGGTAGTGTAATTACCGGCGGCGTTATATGCTAACAATCCGTTCACGTCCGAATCACCGCCTTCTACATTCTGACCAGAAAGTTCAGCTGCATAGATCTGTTTACTTCTTAATATTGTTGCATCAGGGATAGCTCCTGCGTCCAGGTTCCCGGTGAATTCAACCGCTGTAGTAGCTTTTGCAGGTGATTTCTGTCCAAATGGAAGAACAATACCGGAAATTTCCGAACCGGTCTTGATATTTCCTGCTGCATCTGCTAACTGGCCCTGAACTACTGCTCCGTTATTCGGATTAACCAGTCTTCCTCCTGAGTCAAACTGGAAAGCACCAGACCTGGTATATGATCTCGTATCACCCTGTTTAACAATAAAGAAACCTTCACCCTGGATTGCAAGGTCTGTAACCACACCGGAACCTTCCATTGATCCCTGAGAGAACAGGGTATCAATACTACCGATCGATGAACCCAATCCTAACTGCATCGGGTTAACACCACCAGCCGTGCCGGGAGGTCGGGATGCACCCTGTAACTGAATGGCAAATACCTCTTCAAAGGTGATCCTGCCCCCTTTAAATCCGATTGTGTTAACATTAGCAATGTTGTTACCGACGACATCGAGAAAGATCTGATGATTTCTCAGACCTGATATGCCAGTATAAACTGACCTTGATAGTGCCATCTTTGTCCTCCTTTAAATTTTTCCGGCCGCCTCAGTCGTTCGGCGGTCCACAGGGCCCCCTTATCAAGGTCCGGCCCTATTGTTATTATATCAATTGTGTTTAATTAATTTTCTCCTATGCAAATACCGCGCTGTCTATATTTGTAAATACATTTTCCTGCATTGATTCTTTCGTCATCGCAGTTATTATTGTCCTGTTCTTAACACTTACTATGAATGCAAGGTCATTTAAAACCACGAGCGAATCAACTGCTCCTTTCGTGCTTGCCTGAGAAACAGCATTATTGATTTTAGTAATATCATCATAGGACAGACTTATGTCCCTTGCATTCATCCTATCAATAGCATGTGATGAAAACTTTAGCTCTTCATCACTTCCGATTTTTCCCTTTAGTATATCACCAAATTGGGCCTTTCCAGAATTAGAAAGGCTTTCTGGTTGTTTCATTTTCCTGCCGGTAATATCCCCTACAGAGATATTAACCGGTCTGAAATTCTGGAAATTTGTCTTTATCATTTAATGCCTCCTTACTCCTCTGTATTTTTTTCCATAATTTCTTTGACAGATGATAACGGAATTTCCCTATTATCGACTAACAAATATGCTTCACCGTTGTTATACCTTATTCCCTCAATAACACCGGTCAAAAACGGTTCTACTTCTATTAATGAGCCGTCTGAGTTTTTCGCTTCAATTGAAAAATAATAAACACCTTCAGCAAACTTATCACCAGAATCATTTTTTCCGTCCCACTGTACGATATTTTCACCGGATTGGTAACTATTAACATTTAATCCGTCAACCAGCATACCATTTGAATTATAAATACTTATCTGGACTGTCTTTGCACCCCCAGGGATCGAGAACTTGATCTCAGGTTCGCCTTCAGGTTCAAGGTAGATCGAATTCCCATTGGCTACAATTTTTTTACCGATATAGGTTGCAGCCAGCGTATTATTCAGCAGTGTCGTTATCTGCTGATCATCAGATTTGCTATTTTCAAGCAGACCTGAAATATTTGTCAACTGTTCCAGACTTGAAAACGTAGCTAACTGAGCTGCGAATTCATACCCTTCCATCGGGTTCATAGGATCCTGATTTTTTAGCTGAGCTACGAGTAACAACAGAAAATCATCTTTGCCCAACTCCTTCTTTGCAGCTGGTGCCGGTTCCTGGTTGTTACTTGCATTCAATAAACTGTCTACTGATGCTGATATAGGCATACCTATCACCTTCCTTTGTTAAATTGTTATTTCCATGGAATTATATCCAAATTGTCTTATTCTATTAATTACTTCTACCGGATTTTCCGGTTTTATATCATTGAAATTACGATTATTATATCCATTCTTTGTGTGTTGATGTGTATTAAAACCTTCATTGAAAAATTCTCTGGATGCTTCCTTTTTGACATTTATATCAAATTTTTCAATTTCTACACCGGATTCCCGCAGAGAATCTTTTAACCTGTCAAGATTAGATTCAATTATTCTCTTTACTTCTGCTGTTTCAACATTAACTTTTGCATTTAAATGGTTTTCTTCCATTCTGATTTTCATTTTCATTTTACCAAGGAACTTCGGTTCAAGGTCTATTGTAATTTCATTCACTCCTTTATCTAACTGAAGTTTTACCTGTTTTACGATTCCTTCTATTGTTCTTGAATAATCAAAATCAAAATTTCGAGGTTTTGCTGTTTCCATTTCCTTGTCAAATGAACTTGTATTTACTTTTTCTCCTGCAAAAGTCACATTATCATTTTTTAAATCTTTCTGCTCTTTTGAACCTTCTTTTTGTGAAAAATCATTCGCCTGACCGGAATATTTATTTTCAGTATCAAATAATGAAAAAACCTTTCCTGAACTGTTTTTCATATTAACACTCTCAAGTTTTTCAACCGCTGGATCATTTAATCCTATCTTTTTCTCCACAGCCTTATCAACTATTAGATAACCTTCAAGCTTTACACTTTCTTTTTCAGTATTTTCTGTATATATCTGAGCTTTAATAACTGTTGAATTTTCAATTTCCTTTTGCTCGGAATGTGTCAGCTTCAGTTTCGAGAGATCAATATCATTCAAACTTACAGCAGGTTCAGATACTGGATTTTCATTTTTCCCGTTTTTTCCAATTTGAAGTACGACTTCTTTCTCGGTGTCAGAGTTTTCAGAAAATAATTTCAAAACATTCTCAATATCAGCCGACTTATTAGATGAGAGATGTAAATCCGTTATATTTTCACTGCCGCCGTCAGCCTGTTTAGATATCTTAAATTCATAAACTTTTATATTGTTTTCAATTTCCGTAAACAGAGTATTTCTTTTCAGAGGGATCTCAATTTTTTCAGTTTCATATTTTATATCTAATTTTTCATTTCTATCTGATTGTTTGTTAATCGGTATTTTATTCAGATCAATATCACTTTCAGGCTCTAATTTTAGACCTTTTTCCGAAGTTCCTGATGATGTAGAAGTATCAAATGATTTAATTTTTTCATCTAAAGCATCCGGTTTTAATTCTGATTGAACTTCACTGTTATTGTATGATGAGATCAGCAGGGTTCCTTTATCGCTGATCTTAAAATTCTTATCCATATCCGCTAATAATGAAATATCAACTTTTCTTCTACCCTGTCCATTATCTATCTCTACCGGCATGAATTCAATTTTAACAGATTCAATCTCTTTATTCACACTGTAGTCAATTGATTTAACATTTAATTCCGGAAAGTCGGTTTTAAGTTTTTCAACCAACTCAATACTGGAAATATCAGTGTCAATATAATTAGCCAGGTTTGTGTCGTAATTTGTCTGTTTAATATTAAGGTTTTCATTTTCAGAAAATATCAGGCCTGTTTTGTCTATGTTTTTCATGTCGACCATATCAGAAATATTTACTTTTTCAGGTATGATCAGATCACCTTTTTCCGGAACATAGACTAAATCAGGATTTAATGTTTTGAGATTTTCAAGTGGAATTTCAAGTTTAATATCACCAATATCAGATTTAATTGTCAACTGCCCTGTTTCAAATATTTTCTTATTATCGTTTTCTGAAGTTGTTTCAGGTTCTCCAACCTTATAAAACTTCAATAACTGTATAGTTTTTTCCTCGTTTTCCGGCAGCTCAAACTTGCCCTCGATCCGGACAACACCATTGTCTAAACCTTTCTCAGGGCTTAATTCAAAATCAAATGGTTCAATTTCTAATTTAACTGGAATTATTGTATTCTTGTCAAAATTTGATCCAACATTTATTTCCGGACGTAATCCCTTAAGATTTGAATCCAGTGGCTTTTCAACTCCTGAAATCTGTGATCCTGACTGTATTCCAAACTGTTTTTTATCATTCTTTTCAGTTGAAAGCTTTATTTCCGGATCAGAAATATTTTTGTTATCATTTACAGGTAATATTATTTCGGAATCTACTGTAATCAACTCTCCTGATGCTCTTTTTTCTGAAATAAGTTTTTCAATATCGGAAGTAAGCAATTCATCCGGTTTTACATTCAGGTATACCTCAGCATTATTATCCCGGTTTATTACAGGAATTAATATATTTTCTTTACCTGAGACATCTTCTAATTTCAGTTCAACTGAGAAAGCACCTATTGCATCTTTTTCTAAGAAAATTTCCGCTTTTGAATTTTCGGCTAAATCATAGTCAATTCCAGCCGGTAATATTCTATTATTTCCATCATTATCAGCTTTTTTGCTATCGGACCATATTGCATGTTCAATATTAATATCAATATCCTCAGCAAATTCACCTTTTTCAATTTTTTCAGGAACCTTCTCAATATCCTTATTAATCATAAAAATTGATTTATCAAACATTACCGCTAAGATATTTTCCATCTGATCAGGTTCAATCTTTAATATTCCGGAATAAGTTATACCTTCATTCTCACCAGGTACAATTGCTTTTACAGGTACATCCAGTGGTTTCCCGAGCACAATTTCAATTTCATTTTCTAAAGTTTTTTGAAGGCTGTCATTTTTATCTATATTATAAACTTCCGAATCCTTACCGGATATTATTTCTGAAATAAGACTTTTCAGCAGGTTTTCCATACTACCAGGCTTATTCTCAACTGTAAAGAGCTGTCCGTCGTTTGAAATGTTTTGTTTCAATAATTTTTCAACTTGAGAATAAAGATCGTCATCTTTATCAATAATCCCATCAAGTTTGCTTAAAGACCCGGTAACTTTCTCAATAAGATGACTTAATAATTGTATCAAATTAAGTTTGACATCAAATTTTTCAAAATCATTTGAACCCGTTGAAACTGGAATATTCATTTCAAAATCATTAAATACAGTAATTCCTGATATTTCTGCTTCGCCGTTAATAAATGATTTATTCTCATAAAGATTTATTTTATGTAAGGGAATATCGATTTCTTCAGATTTGGAGGAATTATCCTTAAATACTAATTCCTGAAAATAATTTTCTTTCGTTTTAACATTATCAATAGGCACAGCAAATTTCGCAGTTATAATTTCATTTTCTTTTATATTTGAATTAGAGTCATCCAGAGTAAGAGGCACGATCAATATCCCTTTTTCATCATTAATATTTTCAACAAACCTGAAATCTTCAAAATTCAATTTGCCGGATATTTTCAACTCATTGATTAATTCATCATTTATTCCGCTTAATTCGCTTAATTCTTGAAAAACCGATTTAAGTGCAGGATTGTCGATAATCAGAGGTTTTAAATTGTTTTCATCGTGGAAAATATTTAATAATTTATTTCCATCCTTTTCATCAGATAGAGCAGTTAGATCAAATTTCTTTAGAGAAGAAGAATTCAAATCAATACCATTTTTGTTTAGATAAGAATAAAATAATTCCTTAAACAAGCCGCCGTTAATATTCTCAGGCTTGGGAATGGAATTATTTCCCTGTAAAGAAATGATATCAAATAGTCCGGAGACTAAAAAAAGCGAATTATTCATATACCCCAATTTTTATACAATATACTCCTCTAAATAAACGCCATTCCTTCGGGGATTTGCTATTCCTGTAATAATTCGCTTATTGCCTTGCACTCTTTTTGTGCAATTACTGTGCCATAAAAAAGGCGGGATTGAGTAGTTCAGATTTCTTTATCTGATGATGAATTTATTTCCTTTCGTAAAGAAATTATTTCCTATTTAACACTTGTCATTGCCCTGCTTATCTCAACAGCTCTGTCCCTGTCCATATTTTCAAGTATCTGAGCAATCTGTGTGTCGCGCATATTTTCAAGAATGGATATAATGGTAGTATTATCCAACTCTTCAAGGATTGGAGCAACTTCAGCAGGTTTCATTCCCTGATAAATTTTAGCAAGTTTAGCGATTTTTGTGCTTACCTGCTGCCCTTTCTCAGTTTCAAGCTGGTTGACTCTGTCCCTTAACAACGATACGCTGTCTCTTACACCCGTATACTTAAGTCTTTCCTCATTTAACTGAGCCTGCTGGAGATCAAGCTTCTGGTTTTTCCTGTTTATATCATTTATTAATATCTGTTCCGGAGTAATCATAGTATCGGTAACCGCATATAGTTCCGGCATCACTTTTTTGGTGATCTTATCTTCAAGGAAGCCCTCAAGGGGAAGCTTTTTGTATCTGTTTGAATAAACAAAATAACCCATTACTCCTGCAACGATGATAAACATGACAAAATAGCCGATCAGTTTTTTAATTAATTTTTTCATCTTTCCTTATAATAGTTATATAATTGTGATGTTGATTCGTCAATTTCCTTCTGGTCTTCTTTTTCAAATTCAAATTTATAGTTCTCAAAATTTTTCTCTTTCAGTTTTTCAAGGGTCTTCCGTTCTTTTATTGCCTGGTTCAATTTTTCACGCTGCTTTTCAAGCTCATTCTGACTTTGTTTTATGTCTTCACGCTTTCTGTCAAGTTCAGCAAGTAAAAAGCTCTGGTACCGGCTGTGGCTATACAAATATATCGGGCTGATTTTCTTTTTAGTTAAATCTGCAAACATTTTTTGATAAGATCCGATATTTTCATTGATCTTTTCTTCTTTAACTTTTTCTTCCAGAAGTTTCCTGTTTGCCAGACCAAATTCGTTTTTCCGCAGCTCTTCCATTGACTGCTTAATATTTAAAATTCGCTGCATTCTAAAACTGAATCTTCTCAATCGGCATTATTCTCCTTCATCAATTCAAGCAAACTTTCAATTGTTGATTTATAATCAACCGATTCAAATATACCCTGCTTTAAAAAATCATTTATCCTGTCTATCATATCAATTGCTTTATCTATCTTAAGATTACTTCCTTTAACATAAGCACCAATATTGATCAGATCCTCAGAATTCTGAAAGGTATTTACCAGATCTATCAATTTTCTCGCTGAACTTTGATGTTCATCCGTAGTAATATCGATTGCAAGACGGCTTATACTGTTAAGAACATCTATCGCAGGATAATGATTTGAAGCAGCAAGCTTTCTGGATAATACTATATGACCATCCAGTATAGCCCGCATGGCATCAGAAACAGGTTCGGTAATATCATCTCCTTCTACTAGAACTGTATATAAACCGGTAATGCTCCCTTTATCCGAGGTACCGGATCTTTCAAGCAACCGCGGCAGCAGAGCATAAACAGACGGAGGATATCCTTTGGATGTGGGCGGTTCACCCGCTGAAAGACCTACTTCTCTTTGCGCCATTGCTATCCTTGTAGCAGAGTCCATCATAAGCATGACATCATTACCCTTATCACGAAAGTACTCAGAGATCGCTGTAGCCGCCATTGCTCCCTTTATCTTTAAAAGTGCCGGTTCGCTGCTGGTAACCACAACTACAACAGACCGTTCCAGCCCCTTCTCCTTCAAATCTCCTTCAATAAAGTCCTTGACTTCCCTGGAACGTTCCCCAACCAGAGCAATAACATTTATATCTGCTTCAGTATTTCTTGCGATCATACCAAGCATAATAGACTTTCCAATACCGCTTCCTGAAAAAATACCTAACCGTTGTCCCTTGCCAATAGTGCACACACCATCAATTGCTTTAATACCTGTTGGGATAGCTTCGTTTATTCTTCTTCTTTTAAGCGGTTCGGGCGGTACGTTAAACAATGATATTTTTTTTTCGTATTCTAATGCACCTTTACCATCGATCGGTTCACCGAGCGGATTTATCACCCTGCCTAACAACTTTTCTCCAACAGGGATTGTAAAAGGCTCACCGGAAGCTACAACAGTACATCCATAACTTATACCGGTGATCTCTCCAAGAGGCATCAAGATCACTCTGTTGTCCTTGAAACCAACCACTTCAGCGCTTCCAATTAATTTGCCTGATTTCGAAAAAATATGACATTTTTCACCAACTGAAATAATTGGACCTATTGATTCAAATGTTAAACCAACAACCCTGACAATAGTGCCCTTCAGTCTTACAGGTTCAAATTTTGAAAGTCTGTTTATATATTTGTCCTTTATACTGATTTCAGGTCCCATACTTTTATTTGAAATCTTTAAATAATTCTTCTTTGACAGCCTCAAATCTTGTGCTGATATTCGAATCGACAATTCCATTGTCGGTTTCTATAATACATCCTCCCCTGTTGACCGCCTTATCTGAGACAAGTTCCATTTCGGCAATATTATCAAACTGACTGAGAAAATCTTCTTTGACCTCTTTTATAGAATCGATATCTTCAGGATTTAATTTTATCTTTATTTTAACTTCTCCGGAAATATATTTTAGAGTATCTTTGACAACTTCCACAACAATGCCTTTATCAAGATCGATTTTTTTTAATATCACCTTTTCCGCCAGATAAGATGCTAATTCCAAAACATCCTTTTCAGCGTTATTAAGTATATTTGTCCTCTTAAAAGTAGCATCTTCAATAATACTTTTTAATGTGCCTAACGCTCTTTCTACTCTTTCGCTGCTTTCCTGCTGGCATATTTCTATACCGACATCCTTTCCTTCGTCATGTTTTTCCACAAGCTTCTGTTCAAATTCTTTGTTTAGTTTTTCGCGTTCACGATCTAATGCAATATCGATTACTCTTTTTACCTCTTCTGCAACGTCTTCCTTATACTTTTCTTCCGCCGCCCTTTCTTTATCTTTTTCAAGGGTCTCTTTAAAAAGCGGGATAAAATATTTGGGATTTGCAATGAGCTTGATCTTTTGAATAGGCTTAGTTGTATTAACGGTATTAGACAACCATTTCCTCCTCTCCGCCTCTACCTGAGATAATTACTTCGCCGTCTTCTTCAAGATTTCTGATCACTTCGACAATTTTTAACTGAGCTTCTTCTACATCCTTAACCCTGACAGGCCCCATATATTCAAGTTCTTCTTTCAGCAGGTTTGAAGCTCTTTCGGACATATTCCTGAAAATCAGCTCTCTAACCTCATCAGTCGACATTTTTAATGCAAGACCCAGATCCTTACTTTCAACCTCACGCAGAACCCTTTGTACAGATCTGTCATCCAATAATACAATATCCTCAAAGACGAACATCAGGTTCTTGATTTCAGTCGCAAGTTCAGGATTCCGCTTTTCAAGGTCACTTAAAATGGCTTTCTCTACCGACCGGCTGGCTAAATTAAGAATTTCCGCTACTGCCTTTGCACCACCTGCTGCGCTTAAATCCTGTCCAAAAACTGTTTCGACCTGGTTTTCAAGCACACCTTCAATATCACTTAGAAGATCAGGGGATATCTTGCCCATAGTTGCAATACGGTATGCAACATCTGCCTGTATTTCCGGTGGTAAATCTGAAATAATAGCTGAGGTCTGCTCCGATTCAAGGTTTGCCAGTATAAGAGATATTGTCTGCGGATGTTCATGCTGAATGAAGTTCAGCAGCTGGTTGGGATCTACTTCCTTCAACAGTTTAAAACCGCTTACATGAATTGCAGACTCGACCCTTGACACAACCTCATGTGCTTTTCTTGGTCCAAGAGCTTTTTCAAGAACATTTTTTGCATAATCGAGACCACCCTGAGAGATGTACTCCTGCGCCATAATCATCTGGTAAAATTCTTCAACAATACCTTCCATGACACTCGAAGATACATCTTTCATGTTTGCAATTTCAATGGATAATCTTTCAATCTCTTTATCCTTGAGATGTTTAAACACCTGTGAGGCAACTTCTGTACCTAATGCAATGATCAGTATCGCTGCTTTTTGCCTCCCGGTCAAATTTTCATAAGATAATTCGGCTGATGTCTGTTGTTCCATAACTATTATCTCTCCTCAGTTAGCCATGCATTTAATAATGATGCCACATTTACAGGTTTTTCCCTGGTAAACTTGGCAACGGTTTCAAGCATCTGCTCACGTCTCATAGCTTCTGCAGAAATTTCTTCTTCAATTGCTTCGGCTTCAATATCGATAGCAGGTTTTGGTTTGGTTTTCGGCAAGAGCAGATCAAGACTCTTGAAAACCGATTTCAAAACACCCATAAAAAGAATTCCTGCAAAAACCATAAGTATCCATCTTATTATATTCCTGACAAGTGAACTTCGATCCTCTTCTCTTCTTAATTTCTCCTGTTCAGCCACAACCGTACGGTCAAACTCGAAATCCTGTACTTCAACCCTATCTCCCCTTCCGGCATCAAATCCGATGGATGCCGCTACAAGATCAGTTACCTTCTGCAGGTCAGCATCGGTTCTCGGCGTATAAACTTCATTTTCATCGTAGGTACCTGTAACGGATACTGAAACGCTTATTTTTTTGATCTTGCCGTAATCGTCTGTAATATTTCTAACAGTTTTATTTATTTCATAATTTGTAATATTTCCCGTCTGAATCGATGCAGTTCCTATTGTATCGGGCACAGCACCACTTCCTTCCTGCCTTTCTTCACTCCTTATAACCTGACTTTCCGGATCATATATTTCCTCTTGTTCCTTTACCTGTCTGAAATCCATCTCAACATTCACTCTGACAAGAGCATTATCCGGACCCACAAGTTTATTTAACTGCGATTCTATCCTCCTCTGCAGATAACTCTCAACACCTCTTTCCTGTTCGATCTGGTTAGCTGACTGCGCCATTAATGGATCCATATTCAGATCTGCAGAGAGCAGGTTGCCGTAAGAGTCAACAATGGTCACATTTTCCGGTTTCAGCCCTTCAACGCTGAAAGCGACAAGGTTAGCAAGCGATTTTACATGCTCCTTATTCAATTCCTTGTTTCTACTCAAATTCAGCGTTACAGAGGCTGTAGCTTCCAGTTTGTCTTCAGCAAAAAGACGAGGTTCAGGTGTTACAATAAAAACTTTTGCATTCTGGACAGCGTCCATAGACCTTATGGTTCGAGCAAGCTCACCTTCAACACTTCTCTTATAATTGACTTTCTGCATAAAATCTGTCATACCGATTGTTGACCTGTCGAACAGTTCATATCCGACTGCTCCCATCATCGGGATGCCATCCGCTGCCATTTCAAGCCGCAACTGGAACTCCTGCCCATCAGGGACCATTATTGCAGTTCCTTCATCTTCAAGTCTGTAAGGAATGCTTTCGGCATCAAGCCGCTCCATGATCACAGTAGCATCTTTGGGATCAAGGTTTGAATATAAAACCTTGAATTGCCTTTCATTTGTCCACCCCATCAAGAGGATCATCACAAGGATACTGACAACCGAGATCGTAAGAATTATTACTCTCTGCTGAAGGGTCAGCCTGTTAAATATTTTTTTTGCCTGATCTATAAATGTTTTTAAAAATCCAAACATAATTCGTTACTCCCAATTAAACC
>JBHPGK010000089.1:0-13821 GCA_042570605.1 Candidatus Zhuqueibacterota bacterium | reverse complement strand
GTGTCCGGTAAAAAATTATATGTTTTTAGCTTAATTTGGTTTTATGTAATAGGTTAAAGAAGCAAAAACAATAATAAATTGTCTACCAGAGGTAGATCCGCCTCGGGCGGAAATATTGAGATTCTTCACTTCACTTCGTTACGTTCAGAATGACGTACGCAATCCAGTCTAAATCGTCATTCTGAGCGCAGCGAAGAATCTCAATATTAAAATTTACCGAACAGTAGTGATTAAAAACACTGAAATTTGTTGACATAACCATAATAATTTGGCAAATTTGAAAAAATGGAAGAACCAAAAGAAAATTTTGCAGATGAAAGCGATGTTTTATCTTTCCTTGAAAAGCTGGGCGTAGAGCTCTCACCTGAAGCAAAAGCAGAATTGAAAAAAAGAATTGAAGAAGAACCAATTGATAAAACCACTCTTCGCAGATCAAAATACATGGCTAAAAATAAGGTTTTCGAATCTTTACTGGACCTTACACTGACTGAACGGGCAAAAAGGATAGAAAACAGCCCTGTGTTTCAAGCTGTAAAGGAAGCAAGGGATAAATTTATAAGTAATAAAGTTAAAAAAATCGCTCACGAGATAGTTTCTGAAAAAAGGCTGAACGAAATATTTTACGATGAGAGACGATGGGAGAGATTTTATCCTGATATTTTAAATATAGATGACGACGGATCCATAGTTAAAATACAGGATGGCAGCACAAGTCCATATATCGGATTCCTCAGAAATCAAATAATAAAAGGCAAGCCGGCATTAACCCTCCTGACAACAAAACGCGAAAGATTGTGGGAAGGTATAGAAAACGCCAAATACTGGAAATTGAAAGATTCCCCTGATACTTCAAACCTTGAAAAAAGTTTTCTGGAGTTTATTAATTCCAAATTAAAAAAGCTGAAGTAATTTGTGATATTTAACAATTTAAATAAATAATTTCTCAGGAAGTCATAACTGTCCGGTAAAAAACAAAAAAATAATTTTTGTACATTATGTCACTGGATTCCCCCGAGTACTCGGGGGGAATGGCACAACATGTATAATAACAATAAGATAGGAACTGTCATTCCAGCGAAGGCTGGAATCCAGATATTTTTTTTATCTATAATTTGATTTTGTATTTTCATATTCAATCTATATTTAAAATAATTCGGTATAAATTTAAATTAAAACAAAATATTACATAACGATGTTTTCCAGTATTAACGAAGACTACCGGATATAACTATAAAATCATAAATCCAACTTTATTTTTGATAAAACATTAAATTTGACTCTTTTTTTACCTTCTTTTACTTCAACTTTAGGTGCTCTAAGAGTAAATCCTCCGGTTTTTACCTCAGCATTTAAGAAAATGTTTTCACCTTCTTTTTTTTCATAATTTATGGAATAGCCTTTTTCACCGGATTTGGAATTTTCATCAATCCATCTTATATGAAACATTTGCTTCTCAATCAGAGTATTTTCACTTGTCAGACTGATTTCATAAATTTTCAATTCCTTTATTCCTTCAGGATACAGATTGATCGAACCGTCTGAATATGATTTCCCTCTTGGCTCCGGGATCAGATATTCTCCAGTGGGCTGGAAATTAAGAATGTAGACTTTACCTTTTTTATTTTTCCACTGCTCTAAAACCAAATCCCTATCATCAATTACTTTTTTATGTTTTTCGAAGATTGAATCAGAATCATAATTAATATTTATCCTTTTTACTATAGTTTCTTTTTCATCTTCGGAGATATTTAACCTGCCTGAAATAATTTCATCAAGAAATTTATTTTCTTTAACTGATTCTTCAATCCATCCGGGAAATAACCTGGATAATAGAATTGCCTGAAAACATCCATAATGATAACACTTAAACTTGCTAATAAGTGATTTATCCTGATTTTCCTTTAGAGATTTGATCTTTTCATTAATGAAATAGTCAATGTTTTTGAATCCAAAAAAATAAGGATCAGTTTCGTTCGTTAATATAGGAATATAATTTTCTTTTAAACACAACAATGCTTGAAATACTGAATATACTGCTGTACCTTCCCTGAAATCATCTGCGGATTCACATCCCTGATTATGTTCTGTCATACTTTTTCTTTTCAACTCTCTTGCAATTATGAAATCTTTTAGATACTCTTTCGATTTTTCATCATCTTTTTCAAAATAAGCTTTTTCAAGAGCTTTGCCTTCTATGTCAGAATATACTGCATAATTCAAATCCGGATTATACCGTAAACTCCCATATCTTAATTTGACAATATTGCTTTGATGGCAGTGAAATAATTCATGTATATTCATTAGAATTTGGTTTTCGCTTGCCATTTTTAAGTGTTTATTTTCTTCATTTTCTTTATTAATTTTGCTTTGAGTTTTAGTATTCATCAGTCTAATCCACACTGTCCTACTTCCGGCATGAAATATAGGACTTCCTCCGCCAAGTAGTGGAGGTTCAAGTTTTAGAGATATTTCTTTAGACCTATCAATATATACTTTCTTATTTTTCACGGTAATTCCTTCAACTTCTTTGAAGTCAACGGGAGGCTTTGGATGTCCTACCAGAAGTTTTACTCCATTCGGATATACGAATAAAAAAGGTACTTCCGCAAATCCGTTCCATCCTTCGCATATCTTATCTGCATACTGGTCCAAAATATTCCATGTTTCCTCAAGTCTTTTCAATTCAATATTATAGATTTTTTCAAGCTTTAATTGAGAAAAACAAAAAGATGTTATTAAAATTAATATTATATTTAAAAAAAACTTTTTTGTCATTTTGTTTTCTTTTGTATCAATTTTCCTTCTAATGATTAATATATATTTTTGTGGAAAGTGACATAGAATTATATATTGAAGTTTTTCAGTAAAAATTAAACATTATATACTTTACTGCAAATTTCCAAAGAATCAATAATTTTTAAATGCTGCGTGCACTTTTCCTCACATTCACCACACTCAATACATTCACTCGATGGAGTCCATTCCTTAAGCATGTTTTTAAATAGCTTTAATAATCCAAATCCCACGTCCGGTCGCTGCATTTTGTGATAATCGTATGCCCGCATATAAGCAGGAATAAAAATACCCTGCGGGCAGGGAACGCAGTACCTGCAGTCTGTACAGAAATCATCCCCAAGGTTTTCATAAAGTTTTTTCACTTTTTCAACAAAATCAGGAGAAGGTTTACTGAAATTTTCAAGCGTTTTTACATTTTCTTCAACTTCTTTTACTGTACTCATTCCGGATAAAACACTTGTAATTTCCCTGTGAGATGCATTGAATCTGAGCGCACCTGAAATATGTCTGGAATTTGAGTCTCCCTCCATAAAATCAAACAACTCAAATGTTTTCGTCAAAAGTCCGCCGCCAAGCGGATTCATTGTAACAACACCCATGTTGTTCTTTTCTGCTGCGGCTAATGCCGGACCTCTGTATTTGTAATTAATAACATTATAACCCAGCAGAACTCCTTCAAAAAGACCTGTATCGCAAATATATTGAATATCTTCTCCGGATGCATGAGTAGAAAATGATATATGTTCAACCAAGCCCTGCTCTTTTGCTTTTAATGCTCCCTCATATGGTCCGTTTTTGACAAGGAGTTTCTCAAAATGTTCCCTGTTCATCACACACCAGAGATGAAAAATATTGATCTTATCAACTTTCAGCTTTTTCAGTGATGTTTCAATGCGCTTCAAGACATCGTCTGATGTTTTATCCGACATAAGCGAACTTTTTGTAGACACGTATATTTCTTTTCCTTTAACCCGGCTTAAAGCTTCACCTATAATTTCTTCACTGGTACTGTTACAGTAAGTAGGAGCTGTATCAAAATAATTAACTCCAAGTTCAACTGCCCGGAGCAATGAGTTGATACTCTCTTTCCTGTTATCGGTAAAACGCATGCCGCCAAATCCAAGCAGCGATATTTTTTTTCCTGTTTTTCCGTATTTTCTGTAGATCATAAAATTAACCAAAAAAAATCCCACTCAATAAGTGGGATAGACAATTTTAGATAACCAAATTAAAAACTTTCCGCTTCATCTATAAGCATAATAGGGATATCATCTTCAATCCTGTATTTTAACTTGCAATTATTGCAGATCAGATAATTGTTTTCCTTGTCATAATCCAGGTCAATAACCTTAGTAATTTCTTTTCCTTCTTCATCCTTTTCTTTTACTTCGCTTTTACATTTTGGGCAAGCCAAAATATCAAGTAATTCTTTATCAAGCATTTTAATCCTCTTTATTGAATTTATATTTTACATTTAATTGTCTCAGTGCTTTGATCTCATCAAGTCTCCCTACGGGAGTATTCTGAGGTGCATTTTTTACAATATCCGGATTGTTTTCTGCTTCTCCGGCTATCTGGATCATGACACTGATAAACTCATTGAGACTTTCAAGGCTTTCTGTTTCAGTAGGTTCAATCATAAGAGCTTCCTTCACGATCAGGGGGAAATATATAGTAGGTGCATGAATCCCAAAATCAAGCAGTCTTTTTGCTATATCAACAGTTTTCACACCAAGCTTTTTCTGAATGCTTCCCGAAAGCACAAATTCATGCATCGTCGGAGATTTGTAGGTCAGTTCATAATACTCATCCAGTTTTTTTCTCAAATAATTTGCATTTAAAACAGCATACTCCGTAGCCCTTTTCAAACCCTCTTTTCCAAGCATCTTAATATAAGTATAAGCTCTGACCAATATGCCAAAATTTCCGTAAAATGAATGTATCTTTCCGATTGAATCCGGATAATCAGATGAAAAAGAATATTTACCGTTATTTTCGACAATCCGGGGGACAGGTAAAAACGGTTCAAATTCTTTCTTAACGCAGATAGGACCTGAACCCGGACCGCCCCCTCCATGAGGAGTTGAGAATGTTTTATGAAGGTTCAGATGTACAATATCAAATCCTATTTCACCGGGCTTGCATATACCCATCAAAGCATTCATATTAGCGCCGTCCATATATAAGACGCCTCCTGCCTGATGGATCAGGTCACTAATTTTTTTTACATTATTTTCAAAAACACCGAGTGTATTCGGATTTGTCAGCATCATTCCTGCTACTTCATTAGACAATTTTGACTTTAGGTCTTCAATATCAACCATCCCGTTTTCATCAGATTTCACCTGTATTGTCTGATACCCGCCGATAACAACACTTGCCGGATTTGTACCGTGTGCAGAATCCGGGATAAGAATGTACTTTCTGGCATTCCCCTTTTTCTCATGATATCGCCGCATAACCATTACAGCAGTTAATTCACCGTGAGACCCGGCAGCAGGCTGCAGTGTTACGCTATCTAATCCCGTAACTTCTGCAAGCATTGATTCAAGCTCTTTCATTAACATCAGAGCGCCCTGGACAGTGCTCTCGTCCTGTAGAGGATGAATATTGGAAAATCCGGAGAGCCTGGCTGTGTCTTCATTGATTTTCGGATTGTATTTCATTGTACAGGAGCCCAGGGGATAAAATCCTTTATCAACATGGTGATTCATAACAGACAATTTAATAAAGTGCCTGGCAACTTCAATTTCGCTGATCTCCGGAAGATCAGGTTCTGATTTTCTCTGATATTTTTCCGGAATAAAACTGTTTAAATCTTTTATCGGAATTTCAGGTTTAGGAAACCTGTAGCCTTTTTTTCCTTTTTCACTTGACTCAAAAATAAGATTCACGCTCATTTTGATTCCTTATTAATATTAAAGTTTAGAAAGTTCATCAACAAAGCAGTCCATTTCCTTTTTTGTCCGTTTTTCAGTCACTGCAATTAATAACCCGTTCTCAAATCCAAATTTTTTCAAGTTTATACCCGCATAAAAGCCATTATTATTTAATTTATTTAATATTTCATCAGTATCTTTATCTGCTGCAACGACAAATTCATTGAAAAACGGTGTATCATATTTTAATTCAAATCCTCTTAAATTTGAAATTTTACCGGCTAAATAATGTGCATTTTGAGATGAAAGTTCTGCTGCCAGTTTTATGCCTTTCTTGCCGACAATGGACATATAAATACAGGCACATAAGGCCATAAGCCCCTGGTTTGTACAAATATTTGATGTGGCTTTTTCTCTTTTTATATGCTGTTCCCTTGTCTGAAGTACCATTACATATCCTGTATTTTCCTTCACATCAGTAGTCTGCCCAATTATCCTTCCCGGCATAAGTTTTATAAATTGCTGTTTTACCGCAAAAAAACCAAGATAAGGTCCGCCTAAACTTACTGGTATCCCTAACGGCTGACCTTCTCCCACAGCAATATCTGCCCCTGCTTCACCCGGGGATTTCAATATTCCAAGAGAAATCGGATTGACTATATTTGTATACATTATATCTTTTTCTTTACAGATATTTCCAATTTCCTCAACATCTTCAATAATTCCAAAAAAATTGGGATTCTGTACGATCAGACCAGCTGTATTTTCATCAATTTTTCTTGATAGATCATCTTTGTCCAGCATCCCATTATCATTTTTTATCTTCGTAAGTTCAATATCCTGTCCGTAAAAATACGTTTTAATAACTTCACTATAATTTGGATGAACAAGGTCTGATATCAGGATTTTATTCCTTTTTTTAAATCCGGACATTAACAAGCCTGCTTCTGCTGCTGCAGAAGCGCCGTCATACATTGAAGCGTTGGAAACATCCATGCCTGTAAGTTCACAGATCATTGTCTGATATTCATATATCATCTGGAGTGTTCCCTGGCTTACTTCTGCCTGATAAGGAGTATAAGCAGTATAGAATTCACTGCGTAAAATTAAATGATTAATAATTGAAGGTATTGAGTGATCGTAAGCACCGCCCCCCAAAAAGGAGACAGCCCTGTCGCAGCATTTGTTCATGAACATCAGTTTTTTAAGATCGGCAAGTACTTCGCTTTCAGAAAGCCCGTCAGTAAGGTCAAGTTCTTTTTTTAACTTTAAACTTTCAGGAATTTCCTTGAACAGATCATCCAGAGATGAAATTCCTATACTTTTAAGCATTTCTCTCTCTTCATCGGGAGAATGTGGAATATATGGCATCGGGAACCTCGCAGTTTATTCGCTGATTAACTTTGTGTAATCTTCAGAGGACAACAGGTTATCTAATTCAGATTTTTCATTCATTTTAATTTTTACCATCCAGCCCTCTCCATAAGGATCAGAATTAATTAATTCAAGACCGGAACCTTCTGTTAATTTAGTATTAACCTCAACAATTTCTCCGGATACGGGAGCATAAACATCATTTTCTGCTTTATTATTTTCAATTATTCCAAATGGTTCTTTTGCATCAAACTCTGCACCAACATCAGGGAGATCAATAATTCCGACTTCTCCAAATTCATTCTGGGCATAATCGGTAATACCGATAACAACTAAATCCCCTTCAATTCTAATCCATTCATGAGTTTCTGCATAATGCAAATTTGATGGTATATTCATATCAATACTCCTTTATTTAAAATTGTTTTCGATAAAACTCGTATTATAATTACCTTCTAAAAATGTCTGATTTTCAAGTACCCGCAGATGGAATGGAATTGTAGTTTTGACACCTTCTACAACAAATTCTTCCAGAGCTCTTTTCATTCTCAAGATAGACTCACTCCTGTTGCTGCCAAATGAAATTATTTTTGCTAAAAGGGAATCATAATTTGAAGGGATATCATAATGTGAATAAATATGCGTATCTATTCTTACACCCGGACCTCCAGGAACATTATAAGCGTCTATCGTCCCCACGGATGGCATAAAATTGTTTTCAGGGTCTTCTGAATTTATTCTGCATTCAATTGAGTGCCCGTGAAAGTTGATATCCTCCTGCTTATAAGTAAGTTTTTCACCAGCAGCAATTTTTATCTGTTCTTTGACTATATCAATTCCCGTAACAAACTCTGTAACCGGATGTTCAACCTGAATTCTGGTATTCATTTCCATAAAATAAAATTTTCTATCTTCATCAAGAAGAAATTCAACAGTTCCGGCATTCTTATAACCAACATGGCGAGCACCGCTGATAGCAGCTCTGCCAATTTTCTCTCTTAAAGTATCATCTATGGCAGGAGAAGGAGATTCTTCGATCAGTTTTTGGTGTCTTCTTTGTATCGAACAGTCTCTTTCACCGAGGTGTATTACATTTCCATGTTCATCAGCTAAGATCTGTATCTCAATATGTTTCGGATTTTGAATGAATTTTTCAATATACAGCTCCGGGTTTCCAAAACTAACATCTGCTTCCGAACTGGCTACAATAAAACCTCTTTTCAGATCATCAGAAGTTTTAATTATCCTCATTCCTTTTCCGCCTCCACCGGCAGACGCTTTTAATATGACAGGATAGCCTATATTTTCTGCTGCTTCAATAGCTTCATTCAAATCTTTTACGGCACCATCACTTCCCGGGATTACAGGAACACCTGCTTGAATCATATTTTTTTTTGCTAAAGCCTTGTCACCAAGTTTGGAAATTATTGTATGGTCGGGTCCGATAAATTTAATACCGCAATTTTCACAAATATCCGCAAACCTTGGATTTTCAGCGAGAAATCCGTATCCCGGATGAATTGCATCTGAGTTTGAAATCTCTGCAGCACTTATAATTCTTGGAATATTTAAGTAGCTTTCAGTTGGCGGAGCCTTTCCTATACAGATTGCTTCATCGGCAAACCTTATATGAAGTGAATCTATATCCCTGTCGGAGTACACAGCAACGGTTTTTATCCCCAATTCCGTACAGGCTCTGATTATTCTTAAAGCAATTTCACCTCTGTTAGCAATTAAAATCTTATTAAAGTACATTACTCACCTGTGGCTACAATGGTACAGATTTCACCTGAAGCATGGGATCTTTTCTCATATCTACTTCAAAAGCTTTGATTCGCTGTTTTTTATCATCAATGAGAACTCTAATGGTAGGGAGATTTATATTTCCTGAATCAACAAAAGAAATTATTCCGATGAACCCTTTATATTTTCCTGATCCAATAATAACGCCGGTACCTACCGGGAACATAGGTATGCCTTTCAGAAAAACATTAAGTATTTCCCTGTTAAAATGAATACCGGATCCATTTCTTAAAATCTTAATTACCTGATCCGGAGGTAATCCCTTTTTATAACTCCGGTCGGAAATCAACGCATCATGAACGTCTGCAACTGCCGTAACATCTCCCATAAGAGAAATTACATGTTGTTCATGTCCGGTTCTTCGAATAGAATTTAAACCTTTCAAACCTCTGGGATAACCGGTTCCATCCTGCTTTTCATGATGCTGATATGCAACCTGGGCTGCCATTGTTGAAACAGCATTTTTGATCAATTCATACCCCATTTCAGGGTGCAATCGCATTTTCTGAAACTGCTCATCAGTCAATTTTGCAGAAGAATTAATAATAGATTTATCAACAAATACTTTCCCGATATCATGAACAAGGCCCCCCGTTGCAAGGTCTTTCAATTGAATAGAATCCATCCCTACCTGTTTCCCAAGAAATATTGATGTGATGGTAACATCAATTGAATGATTGAAAGTATAATTATCATGGGTTTTCAATGAATTAAGACCTGAAAGAGTCTTATTTCCAAGAATATCTTCTACCAGGGTTTTGACAAAATTCTGGATTTCCTTAAATACCTGGCTTTTTGCGAAGACTTTTTGGAATTTTGGCTGCTGTATATTTTTCCTGATGTTTTCTACAGATTCATTCTTAAATTGAGCTGTCAGTTTTTCAGCAACATCAAACGACTGTTTTACCTGCCTGGAAGCCATGTTCCTGTTCTCTTCACTGATGTTATCTTGAATTACAATATCATCAGTATCAGGATCTCCCCCAACTGTAAGCTGGAGATACCCCATCCTTTTTAACTTGTTGATGTAATTTGCTGTTAGCTTGACACCGGAATTTAACAATATATTGTTGAATTCATCCCTAATAGGTGCGCCAAGGATCATGCCGTCCTGGGCATTTTCAATAGCAATTCTTTTCAAAAGCAGGCCTACTTATTCTTTAATTATAAATAAGGTTTGATTGAATTCAACAGGCTGTGCGTTATCAATAAGGATATCCTTTATCTCTCCATCCACTTCTGATTCGATCTCATTCATTAATTTCATAGCTTCAATAATACACAAAACCTGTCCTTTTTTGACAGTGTCTCCAACTTCGGCAAAAGGTTTTTCACCGGGAGCAGGTGCGCGGTAAAACGTTCCGACCATCGGAGATTTTATTTCATGACCTTCTGCCACCACTGGTTTTTCCTCTTGTTTTACCGGTGCAGCAGCATTGGTCACTGCGTCTGAAACAACTATTTCCTGTTCAATATTGTGCTGTTTAGATGTAACAAGCTGAACAGAATTTATAGATCCATTTTTCCTGATTCTCACTTTTTTCCACCAGCGTGAAACTTCTAATTCTTCAATACCGCTTTCTTCGACTATTTTAATTAAAGTTTTAATTTCTTCTGGTTTCATCTTTTATCCTGATAAATTTATAATAATTTAACATTTAAATTTAAATTTAACATTTTGCTCCAATAATGTCAATTTATTTCTTTTGACTGACTTTCCTACTTCCTCATAATGCAATATTAATTAATGTAAATTCAAAAATATCCAACTAAATTAATTATGAAATATTTCAATTCGATTTCTGTTGAAGTTGAGAAACCCTGTACTCTTTATTTTTCCAGTTCCACCATTTTAGTAATTCCGGATCATGACGTTCTTCAGTTGCATAATATACTGCGCATCGGAAAACATATAAAACACACCTGTCAACATTAGTACCCTGGTGAACGCAAAGTTTCAAATATAGTTCTTCCGGATCCCTGTTTTTTTATTTCATTTACGGATCTTATCCCAATATTCCATAAATCTTCAGCAATACTTTTTCCAACCCCTGGTATCTTTTTAAACTCTTTTAAAGCCAAGTGTTTATCGCACATAATCTATCCTCGTATTGTTCTGTAACTGATAACTCAAAACCGACGACTGAGTACAGTCTACCAGAGGTAGATCCGTCTAAGGCGGAACAACCGGCAACTAATTACTGATTACTAATTACTGATTACTGATTACTGATAACTGATTACTGATTACTGATAACTGACAGCTAATATGTGCAAACTATTTCTTTTCAAGCAATTCATTGTATCGGTAACAATCCACAACGTGGTCATTAACCATACCCACCGCCTGCATATGCGCATAACAAATTGTAGGTCCAACAAATTTAAATCCTCTTTTGATAAGATCTCTGCTCATTTCTTCTGATTCTTTTGTCTTTGCAGGTATCTGGGTATATTTCTTCCATTTATTGTGGATCGTTTTACCTCCTGTAAACTGCCAGATATAATTACAAAAACTCCCGAATTCCTCTTTCACTTTAAGGAAAGCTTTTGCGTTATTTACAGCTGAATTAATTTTCAGACGGTTTCTTATTATACCTTTGTCAGACAGCAGTTCATTTATTTTTATTTCATCATATGCTGCCACCTTTTCGGGATCGAAATTATCAAAAGCTTTCCTGTAATTTTCCCGCCTTTTCAATATTGTTATCCAGCTTAATCCTGCCTGTGCACCTTCAAGAACAAGAAACTCGAACATTAACCTGTCATCATGAACAGGAACACCCCATTCTTTATCGTGGTACTCAACATAAAGAGGATCGTTTTCAGCCCAGGCACATCTAATTACCATAATTTCTCCAAAAAATAAGTTTCATAAAATGCAAAAGGAATTCAAATGTTTATAAGTTCCAGGAATTCTTTTTCATTTAATACTTTAATATTTAATTCCAGCGCTTTTCTGAATTTTGAACCGGGATTTTCACCTGCAATAACAAAATTCGTGTTTTTACTGACAGCAGAAACAACTTTTCCACCTCTTTTTTCAATTTCTCTTTTTGCTTCTTCCCTCGTAAAACGTTCTAATTCTCCGGTTAGAACAAAAGCTTGACCGGTAATTCCGCTCTCGATTATTTTTTCTGGCTCACCAGTCCGTTTAAATTCAAAACCTGCTGCTTCAAGTTTTTCGATTACTTTAAGATTCGCTTCATTTCTGAAAAAGTCAATAATAGACTCCGCTACCTTCTCCCCGATTCCATCTATGCCCTCTAATTCTTCCTTTGAGGCATTTTTAATTGCCTCAATTGATAAGTAGGCTTTTGCAAGGTCTTTTGCAGTAGTAGCTCCAACGTATTTTATCCCAAGGGCAAATATTTTTTTATCAAGACCGGCTTTTTTACTTTCCTCGATGCTTTTAATAAGATTGTCAGAGCTTTTTTCTCCGAATCTCTCAAGGTTAACCAGGTTTTCTTTCTTTAAATAATACAGGTCACTAAAATCTTTTATCAGATTATTTTTCATGAGATGTTCAACTGTTTTCTGAGCAGCTCCAATATCAAGTGCCCCTCTTGATATGAAATGTTCAATCTTTCTCAAAATTTGAGCGGGACACTGAATGTTGATACATCTTAATCCTGCCTCTTCTTCATACCTGACAAGGTTTGATTCACAGACCGGGCAGCTTTCAGGAAACATGTATTCTTTCGTATCTGGTTTTCTTTTTTGTGTGACAGGTTCCAAAACTTTTGGAATTATGTCGCCGCCCTTTTCAATTAGAACGTGGTCTGCTATTCTCAAATCCTTCTTTTTTATTTCATCCATATTATGCAGTGTCGCCCTGCTTATCGTTGAGCCTGCCAAAAAAACCGGTTCAAGTTCAGCCACCGGAGTTAAAATCCCGGTTCTCCCTACCTGCCAGGTAATATTTTTTAATATTGTCTCAACCTTTTGGGCTTTAAATTTGAATGCAATTGCCCATCTCGGGCTTTTTGAAGTATTACCCAATTTTCTCTGCTGATGAAGGTTGTCAACTTTTACCACAACACCGTCAACTTCAAATGGCAGTTCATCTCTTTTGGTTTCCCACTCATTATAAAATCCCATAACCTCATCACTTCCGCTGCAAATCCTCCTCTCTCTGATCACCGGGAATCCCATTTCTTCAAGAATATTAAGATTTTCTGCATGAGAAGTGAAATTTTCATTAAAATCAGTAGATTCAGAATGAAGATAATACAATATTATTTTAAGAGGCCGTTTATCGACTATCTTTGGATCGAGCAGTTTTAAGGAGCCTGCCGCTGCGTTACGTGGATTTGCAAAAATCTTTTCTTCTGAAATGATCCTTTCCTCATTTATTATCTGAAATTCTTTCCTTGGAATATAAACCTCTCCCCGAACTTCAAAATTATCTAATCCTTTAACTCTTTTAATAACCTTAACAGGTATTGATTTTATTGTTTTCAAGTTTGATGTAATATCATCACCCTGAGTACCATCTCCCCGGGTTATTCCCCTCAATAATAATCCGTTTTCATAATGCAGACTTACAGCGACTCCATCAATTTTCAATTCGCAGTTATATTTGTAATTTTCACCTTCCAGACCTGATAGAACCCTCCTGTCAAAGTCTTCAAATTCATCCATAGTATAACAATTAGCCAGACTTAACATTGGAATTTTATGAGCAACGGTTTTAAATCCTTCCAAAGGTACGCCGCCGACCCTTTGCGTGGGAGAATCACCGGTACGAAATTGTGGATACTGATTCTCGATATTTTCAAGCTCTTTCATAAGAAGATCAAACTCAAGATCACTGATTTCCGGATCAGCTTTCACGTAATACAGGTAATTATGAAAGTTTATTTTCTCTTTCAGACCTTCAATTCTCTTTTTAGCTTCTACTGTATCCATTCTCAACCTATAAATTTTGAGAAATTTATATAATAAAATAAACTTTGTCAATGAAATT
>JBHPGK010000088.1:0-13897 GCA_042570605.1 Candidatus Zhuqueibacterota bacterium | reverse complement strand
CAATAATTTCACTATTTGTTTGTTTAATTGTAATTAATACACCGAATAGAGCATTTTCGCAGACTGACCAGGCTTCATTGATACTGGATTTGAAAAAAGCGAGAGCATCATATGAGACAGCAAGAAAAAATTATGAAAATGACCAGAAACTGTTTGAAAATAAAGCAATATCTGAAAATGATTTCAACAGGTCAAGAAATGACCTATTATCAAGAGAGGTGGATTATCAGAAACTGCTTCTCAGGGTTATAGCCCAGCAGTCATATGTCATAGTTGAAAAAGCCGTGAAATATCAGGATGAAAGGGGCGACAGGAAGGTAAAAGTCACTTTGAGAAGCACAATGGAAGGAAACCAGGAATGGCTTGACCAGTTTGAAGAACATTTTGAAGTCCTAACACCTGAAATGCGGTCAAGTAAGGTTTACAATATTTATATTTCTCTTCTAAATTTAGCAGACCGGACAATTATCGGTTCACCTTATGAACTAAGGATACCGTTTCTTGAATTCGGAAAAACTGCAGACGCTGATTTTACACTGCTTCAGGATGTGGAAAGCCTCCAGGTGCTTCTGAATTACGGCGGCAGAAAAGATGAAAAAAATATTTATCTTCAAAAAGACGCAAGTGCCAACATTGTTGATATTAATTCTTCACAATTCTCACAGGAAGCCGACCTCGGGACTTCCGCCCGTTTTAACCTGACACTTGAAAAATTTTCTTCATCGGATGATGTATACAGGCTTACGGTGTTAAATCTGCCAAGGCAGATCACCTTTGATTTTGTTGAATCGCCTTCAAACGCACGGCTTTCACAGATCAAGTTCATGCAGGGTGTTAATACAAAAGCAATGGTTTTAAATGCCTACCTTCCCGAAAGAGATGACGAGAAAATAGAAATCGATAAACCCCTTGTTTTTTATGTGCTTGTTTTAACAAGAGAAGAATATGATAAACTGGAAGACACCAGGGATAAGGTCCTTACAAGGGCGGAAATTGAGGCTATTCAGGGAGGAAAAGTACGTCTGGAATTGATCCCAAGAGGTGTAGGTCGTGTTGAAGTCCGTGCGCCGAGCCTGTATCATGAAATTACAGTTGGAGACAGTGTCGGAATGGAAGTCACCGTTAAAAATACCGGTACACGCCGTCTCGATAATATAAAGATAACGACTGACAATCCATTGAAATGGAGGTCAACGATCGAACCGGATCTTATAAAGTCCCTTGATCCGGAAAAAGAACAGATCGTCCGTCTGTCAATCAATCCGCCGGAGGATGTCGGTGTAGGTGCACAGGAAGTCAAGATAAAGACCGAAGCATTAGCAGATAATAGAAGGGTTGAAACGGAGGATAAAACCCTCAGGATCCAGATCTCGGCAAAAACACCTATTCTGGGGAGCCTCCTGCTTATTCTGCTTCTTGTCGGTCTGGTTGTCGGTATTGTTGTTTTCGGAATTAAACTTTCAAGGAGATAAATTATGTCTTACCACAGAGACGCGGAGAAAATTATTATAAAAAATTGCTCCTTTTATATTATAAATCACTCCGTGTTCTCTGTGGCAATGAAATTGGAGAGTAAACAATGATCAGAACAATACTAAAAAAAGAACTGTACGACAACTTCATGAGCTTCAGGTTTTTTATTGCCTTACTGCTCTGCTGTATTCTTATTCCAACAGGTATTTATATAAACCTCCAGAACTATCAGAAAAGTACAGCTAACTTTCTTGAAGCAAAAAATCTTTATGAGCAAAGTCTGAACGGAAAAAAAACGCAGAACCTTGTAAAAGCGAAAGGATTCCGCGAACCTTCAGAACTGGCAATATTCAGCAATGGCGTTGATGAGATGCTCCCGAATTATTTGTCCACAGATTATTATGACGGGCTTATACTGTCTGCAGAAACCTATCTGGACAATCCATTATCGGTACTTTATGGAAAGATCGATTTCTCATTCATGGTAAACATTGTAATGAGCCTTCTCGCAATCGTATTTACCTTTAATGCGGTAACAGGGGAAAAGGAGGAAGGGACATTTAAGCTGATAATGTCAAACAGTATTGACAGGTGGAAAATTTTATTTTCAAAGATCATCGGCGCTTTCATTTCAATTTCCATCCCGCTGATCATTTCAATTTTAATTTCATTAATCATTATCTCTTTATCCGGCACATTTGAACTGTTTAAAACAGATTTTTTAGTCAAAATAGGAATAATACTGCTGATTTCATTCATTTACGTTCTCGTGTTTATAAACCTTGGAATTTTTATTTCAACCATGACACATAAATCCCTGAATTCAAAATTGATGCTTCTATTTATCTGGGTTTTATTTGTGCTTGCAATTCCCAAACTCAGCAGCATGTTAACTGATGTAATTCACCCGGTGAAATCACGGCAGGTACTGAACCTTGAAAAAAGGATAGCCAAGGATAACCTGAACCGGGAAAGAGGCGAACGTTTAAATGATATCTGGGATGACCAGGAAAATTATGACGAACTCCGTAAACCTATTGCAGCAGAGTTTGCGCAGAGAGAAAAACAGTTGATGGCAAATATGGAACAGGAATATCAGAACAGGAAAAACAATCAGACTCAGCTTGCAAAGAGCCTGTCAAGGATTTCCCCTTCTTCTTCGTTTGTGCTTGCTATATCTGAGCTGTCAAATACCGGTTTATCGGAACTGGATAACTTCCTGAGATATACGGAGCAGTTTTCTTCAGCAATGGAAGATGATGTTTATTCAGTTGGTTATACAGACATATCTGAGAAAGGATACAGATTCAGTATGGGTGTAATCGACCTGAATAACATGCCCAGATTTCTATATCAAAAACTTGATATACAGTCTATTCTAAAACATGTATGGTTCGATATAATCCTGCTCATATTGTTCAATATATTATTTTTCACCGGTTCATATGTAAGATTCTTAAGATATGATGTCAGGTAAAATAGTGAAAAGGAGACGATAATGAATAAAGATAAATCAATTCAGATTTTCCATTTATTAATATTTTCAATATTTATTTATCACGGGAATTTATTTGCCCAGACAAAAAAAGAAAAACCAGCAGATAAAATATATTTTAACATGACACTTGACCTTCCCGGAAAAACAAAATCCAGCTATTTTAAGGGATCATATAGTGTTAAATCCGGTGACAAACTGATCACAAAAAGTAATATTTTTTTGAACGGTCTTGAATCGGAAGAAGAAAGAACCTTTAAAACTTATATTGCATCGCTTGATACAATTGACCTTGCAAATGATGGTCTTAAATGGACTATTAAAGGTTCAATTTATGATTCAAAATTTAAAGAGACATTCCCAATTTCAAGTATGAACATGTCCACATTCAGTAAACCGTTAGAAGGGATAGGATTTTTGATAACTCTCAGGGAAAACAAAAACGTATACATTAGAAATATAATTTTCTCAGACAGACCAATTAAAGAAAAACAAAACTAAAATAACCATATATAATAAAAGAGGTGTAAAAATGTTACAGGCAATCGATTTAACAAAACGTTACGAAGACGGGAATTTAGCCCTTGACCATCTCAACCTTGAAGTGAAAGAGGGCGAGATTTTCTGTCTGCTCGGCGCAAACGGTGCCGGTAAAACCACCGCAATCAACCTGTTTCTGAATTTTATTGATCCGACTGACGGCACGGCATTAATAAACGCTATTGATGTTACAAAGGACCCTCTCGAAGCTAAGAAATATATCTCATACGTATCGGAAAATGTAATGCTTTATGGGAATTTCACAGCAAGGCAGAATCTGGATTTCTTCGCGAAACTTGGAGGTAAAAAGAACCTGACAAAAGAAGACTATCACTCATTCATGCGAAAAGTAGGACTACAGGAAGAGGCATTCGAAAAGAGATTAAAAAGCTTCTCAAAAGGTATGCGCCAGAAACTTGGAATTACAATCGCTATTATAAAAGATGCTCCGAACATTCTGCTTGATGAACCTACAAGCGGTCTCGATCCCAAAGCAGCAGCAGAATTTGTTAAAATTCTTTTGGGGCTTCGCGACGAAGGAAAATCCATTCTTATGTGTACTCATGATATTTTCAGAGCAAAAGCGCTTGCCGACAGGGTCGGCATCATGAAAGAAGGCAGACTTGTTATGCTCAGGACAAGGGAAGAATTCCTGGACGAAGACCTCGAAAAGATTTACCTGGATTACATGCAGGAAAAAGCCGTATAGAGGTTTTATTCTTAATATTTTTGTACAGATTCCCAAACTAAAAAAAATGAATTAAAAGGTAGTTTTACGGGGATCGTCTGCAAAAATTCAGAAAGAATTTAAGAAATCGGAGGAAATAAAATGATATGGCACATAGCCAAAAAAGAATTCCATCAGAACATACTGACATCACGTTTCGTGATTGGGACAATCCTGTGTGTAATATTCGTTGTCCTGGTAAAGATCAGCCTGATCAGTGATTACAGCTTGCAGATAGATGCATACAACAGCAGCGTAAATACGAATGAAGAGAGAATGAAAAAATATTATACTTATTCTGAGATCAGTCCGAGAGTACACAAACCGCCTGAAATCCTCTCAATACTTTCACAGGGCGTCAGTAAAAAGCTGGGTGGAATTATTGGAATAAATAGAACAGAAGTCCCCTACGATTCCGAACATTATGTAATGGATAATCCGTTCCTGAGAGTATTTAAATCTTTTGATATTGTACTGGTCTTCAAACTAATTATGTCACTGCTTGCTCTTCTTTTTGCCTTTGACATGTTTTCAGGAGAAAAAGAAACAGGAACATTAAAACTCAGCCTTGCCGGAAGCACTTCCCGTGCTGAAGTTTTTATCGGGAAATATATTGGCGGGATGTTAAGTCTGACAATAGCATTTGCTTTCAGCTTTATTATTGGATTGCTATTCATGCAGACCTCACCGGTGATTGGCTTCAATTCCGACATTCTCACCAGATTATTATTGATCTACTTTGTGTCGATAGTCTTTACCGCCTCTTTTTTCAGTATTGGTGCATTTATTTCCTCTTTAACGCACCGCTCAGTAACTTCGCTTGCTGTTTCACTTTTTATCTGGGTGATACTGGTAATAGTCCTGCCCAATCTGGGAAATTATACTGCTGCACAATTAAAAACCGTGGAACCTCTGGTAAAAATAGAAGCCGAAGTTAGTGAACTTCAGAATGAAATGGTTGAAACTGTCCAGAAATATATGGAAGAAAATCCGCACCCGGAAGGCGGCACTATCATCAATGGTTCTCAAAGCCCAACAAGAGGCTATTACAGATTTCAAATCGCTAACCTCAATCAGATGAAGTTCTATGACCATTTTATCCCCTATTCGGAAGAGAAGAGGCGTGAATTAGCAAACAGATCTTATGATACGAGAAAAAGGTATCTGGATAACCTCGCTGAGCAGGCAAAGATTGTCAATATATTTACAATATTTTCTCCTGTACGCTTGTATGAAAATATAGCACGGCGAATAGCAAGAACCGACCTTTATAATTACCAGGAATTTTTAAACCAGTCTCAAATTTACAGAAATTCAATGCTCCGGTATTTTAATGATAAAGACGTTTACAACAAATACAGGTTTACATCAATCATGGAACGCGGAGAAGCACCTAATGTTACTTCAGATGAAGTGTTCACCGACGGCTCTGAAGCTGAAAGAATATGGCATGAAGCTGGAGAAAGAATAAACTGGGACACCCGACCTAATTTAAATCTGGACGACTTTCCAAAATTTAACCATCAGAGTGAGAATATCCCGGTTAGTATAAATGCAGTTCTGCCCTATTTTGCAGGTTTGATCTTTATTGTTCTCGTTTTGATATTATTAACATATTTTGTATTCGTGAAATATGATGTTAGATAATTAATAGAATGGGGAAATAAAATGTTAACCAATATAATATTCAAAGAATTAAAACATAATTTAATAAGTCTGCGTTTCCTATTAACATTAACACTTACAATAATCATCATAGTGGTCAGTTCCTATATATTTATTGGAGAGCAAAGACAAAAGGAAGCGGACTATAATGAACTGGTCAATATAAACAACAAGAATCTCAATGATAATTCAAACAATTTGTCAGCACTTTCTCAAATGACACAGCGAATTCATATTAAACCAACTAAGATGGAGATAGTTGCAGAAGGGGGACTTAAAAGTCTGCCGAAATTATTCGAGATCACTACTTTTAATATCTCCGAGCCGGTAAATATTCAGCGCGAAAACAAATATCTGGGTGATTTTGCCGATGTAGACTGGGCTTTTATTGTTGCATTCATTCTATCATTTTTTGCAATACTATTGACATATAACTCTATTAATGGTGAAAAAAGGGACGGTACTTTAAGGCTTCTGATGAGTAATTCCATAAACAGAAATTCTGTAATAATAGGAAAATATCTCAGCGGGATCAGCAGCATTGGCTTTCCTTTGATCATAGGGATAATAATAAGCATGGTAATCATATCTTTATACGGTCAGATCTCTTTCACCGGAGAGTATTTAATTAAGATCTTTATCTTTATCGCGGCTTCGTTATTCTATTTATCTATCTTCATATTAATTGGAATTTTGATAAGCAGTATTACAAAAAATCCAATAACAAGTATTATCATATCCCTTTTTATATGGATATCATCGGCAGTCCTTATCCCGAACAGCGGCAGCATAATTGCGGCAAAACTTTCGCCTATTCCATCATACAACGAATACGACAGGCAGGTAAGACATACTCGCTCAGAAATAAGTGACGCACATAGAGCACGGTATGCCAGGACTTTCAGATGGAACGGAGACATATGGGCAGAATGGGTGCCGTACAGGTGCGCTGCAGTGCAGGAAATTGATGAAACCCGCAACAGTATGTGGAATAATTATATGTACCAGAGGCTGAACCAGGTTAAAAAAACAAGAACAGCTTTATCAATATCACCTACAGCAGTTTTTAATAGCCTTTCAGAGCAGATATGCACAACCGGTCTTGACAGGTTTCAGCACTTCTATGAGCAGATATGGAACTACCGCAATACGTTTAAAGAATTTATTACGGAAAAAGACAGACTGGATACTGAAAGCCCACACCTTATCTATTCATGGGAAGAAACACCAATGTCACAAAAACCTGTTGATTCTAATTCCATTCCGCGGTTTCAGGAAAATCAACAGCCGTTAAGATCAACCTTAAAAAACGCTTTGTTTAACTTTGCGATTCTTATCGTCTTTAACATGATCTTGTTCATTCTGGTTTATTTCACTTTCTCGAAATATGATGTAAGGTAAAGCATAAAAATTGATCATCAGGAGCTAAATAACATGGAAAACATTAAAATACTTACAAAACATGAATTTCTTCGCCAGATACAATCTTTCAAATTTACGTTACTTCTGTTGATTTCAATAATTATAACTGTTGCCTGCGTGTTTGTACAGATTAAGGATTTTGAGGACAGGCAAAATACATATTTTTCCGAAGTGCAAAAAGCGGAAAAGCTAAAAGGAACTTTCAGGGTCTATTCAAACTTCCGAATCCCTTTAATTATCCCCCCAAACCCGCTGTCAATATTTGCAAAGGGATATGACGATAAAATCGGGAATAAGGTAACAATATCGATTGCAGACGTTCCTGAATTTGAAAGTACATCTCAGAAAAAAAATCCGTTTCTCGAAATTTTTCTTAATTTTGACGTAAGCAGTATTGTACTTATAATTCTTAGTCTAATGACAATATTTTTGATGTCTGATACCATTTCAGGTGAACGGGAGGAACTTACACTCAAACTGATATTTGTCAATCATGTAAAAAGGTTTGATTTTTTCCTTTCTAAATTTATTGCAGGTTTGATCATCCTTTCAATACCTTTATTAATCATATTTTTAACAGCCTCACTGATGGTCATATTCAATCCCATGATCTCTATGTCTTCGGAAATGTGGTTTAAAGTTGTGATTCTTTTTGCTGCCTGTGTGCTCTTTATTGCAACTTATATCTTATTAGGATTAATTATTTCAACAAAAACATCATCCAGTTCAAACTCCGTCATTTATGGGCTGCTTCTCTGGATAATACTTGTTTTAGTATATCCAAATACAATAAATTATGTAGTTAATAACAGTGTCAAAATACCTTCCATCGATGAAATCGAAACTCAAATAAATGAGATCAGAGGAGAAACGCAAGCTGAAATGTATAAGAACCTTGAAATTCCTCAAAGAGGAGGAGTAAATTACAGTTATGCAAACACATGGATCGTACTGCCATATATAATGATAACTCAGAAATATGTATTTGAAGCATGGGAAAAAGCGGTCGAAAAAAATATACCAATCTGGTTTGATTTGCAGAGAAGAATAAGTAATATCAGGAATGAATACAGCAGTAAACTGATAAGACAAAATAAAATTGCCGGGTATTTTTTAAAAATCATACCCGGTTTTATGCTTGAAGAATCGCTTACAAAACTGGCAAATACACATTTCGACTTCCGCAGTACTAAACTTCAAAACTCAATAACAGATTTCAGAAATGTTGTTCTTGATTATCTCAGATCAAAAGATGCATTCGGTATAAAATATTTTACTGCTATGAAAAAAGAAGAGATGAGAGATAACTGGGATGAATATACTGATGAAATTCATAATAAATATACCTGGGGCAACTGTCCAAAACTTGATGTTAGTGATGTTCCTGAATTCAGGTACGCAACACCATTGTCAATTCCACTGGATTTCTTTTTAATGATGCTTTTAATAGGCATATTATTCATTATCGGGGTTAAACTGTTCAGTTCAACTACTCTAATTAAGAGGGATTAAAATGATAAAGAATATATTCCTGAAAGAGGCACATGAAAACCTGATAACTACAAAAGCAATGGTCTCATTCATTATTATAATCCTGTTATTTATTGTCAATGGATTTATATTCAACCTGAATTATGACAAAAATTTCAAAAAATACAGCAGTGTAAGAAATATAAATATTGAAAATATTAGAAATAATACAGAGAGCTTTGTTAATTTAGTTTTCACTGATCAGCAGTTAATAAAACCTCCATCAAACATATTTTTTATCTCGGAAGCTGAAGAGACGGTTCTTCCAAACGGGATACAGATTAACTTTTTCTCTGAAACTAATCCTCAGTATTATAAATCTAAAAACATCTTTTTTTCCGCATTCAGCTCGATCGACTGGACATATATTTTGATCTTTTTTATCAGTTTTGTATGCATTAGTCTTTCCTACGGTTCATTTTCCGGAGAAAAAGTAAATGGTACATTAAAATTAATTTTAGCTAATTTTATTCCAAGATGGAAGTTAATCCTCGGAAAATACTTGGGGATTTTGTCTATAACATTTATCCCGGTTTTGATCGGCATGATTATCAGTTTAATAATAATACAGTTAAATCCTCGAATAGCATTTAGTGTAAATGATATACTTTTGATATTTATTTATTTTATTGGTGTTGTTTTATTTATATCACTGAACATATTCATTGGATTAATAATTTCCTGCATGACTTCCAGACCTGTAGTCAGTTTAAGTATTGTACTTATTTTATGGATCATCTTTGCAATTGTTATACCGAATGTTAGCTGGCTGCTCTCAAAGCAGGTTAAATCCGTATCTTCTATTTCTGTTCTTAACGAGACTGCAAACAGGATAATTAATGAAGCTTATGATACCGAAAAACATTCAATGTCATGGAACAGCAGCTGGGCTGGTAATCCTCCGAATGAGACAGTGCTAAAGCGAAATACCTGGGTCAACGAAAAAACAAGGTTGAGTAATGATGTATGGAGAGAATATCGAAATGACATAATTAACCAGACAAAAACTGCCATAAATCTCTCAAAAATTTCACCGTTTTCCTTATTTCGATTCTTTGGTGAGACTATTTCAGACAATGGATTTTCCGGTTATTCAAATTTTTATAACCAGGCAATGAATTATAAAACAACTTTCCGTGATTTTCTAATCGGAAAAGACCAGGCAGATAATGACAGTCATCACCTGATCTGGTCAGAGCAGTGGTGTGCCAGGTCATTCATGTCAAATAAGCCGGTGGAATTCAGTGAAATCCCTCAATTTGCTTATACAAGACCTTCCTTAACTCAGACCATGGAAGACTGTAAATTTGATATTCTTTTACTTGTCTTATGGAATTTGCTTTTGTTTTCAGGTACATATGCTGCATTCATTAAATATGATGTAAGGTAATAGGGAGAATTAACTTATGATTTCAATAATAGCTAAACGACATTTTCTTTCAAATATTTTCACTTTAAGGTTTACCATCAGTTTTATAGTCTGCATAATCCTTTTTATTGCAAGTGCACTCATCTTAAACTGGGATTATTCCGAGCGGGTAAATCAGTACGGCAACCAGGAGAGTAAAAGTCAGGAAAGCCTCGACAGGATAAGTACTTATGCCGGTTTAAGTGTAACAGTAAACAGACCTCCTTCTCCTCTTAGCACAATTGCTGAAGGTGCGGACAAACGCTTAGGAACTTCTACAATTGTCGGATTTGACCGGGCGCCGACAATCGTGGAAGAGAGCGGGACGGATAATCCGCTTCTATCGGTATTCCCATCATTTGATATTATTACTATTATTCAGATAATTATGAGTCTATTAACACTTTTGTTCGCTTATAATACGATTTCAGGAGAGAGAGAGAACGGGACTCTAAAGCTGGTTCTATCAAATTCCATGCCCAGACATACGGTAATACTCGGGAATTATTTAGGAGGGATGACAAGTCTAATCCTGCCGTTGTTTATGGGGCTGATTCTGGCTTTAATAATCACAGTTTCCAATTCCTATGTCAGCTTCAATTCGGCTTTGACAGGAAGAGTTTTATTGATTTTTGTTTTCAGTATATTATATCTTTCTGTTTTTTATACTCTTGGGATCCTTATTTCAAGCAGGATCCGGCGGTCGGCAACCGTACTAATTATCCTCCTTTTTATATGGGTACTTTTTGTAATAATCCTGCCTCCTACAACGGTATATCTTACCAAACAAATATCCCCTGTACAGGATAAAACCACGATTGATGATCAGGCAAGACAGTTGAGAAATGAATGGGATAGAGAAATGGCTCAATATATTTCCAAAAATCCCCGGCCTAAGCATGATTATGATTTTATAAGGGGAAGAAATGTAAGATCAGGCGACATGCCATACGCTTATAGGATATGGTATGCCCCACGTGAAGTAATGCAATGGCTGGTTGACGGTTCAATTTATGGGCATAACCTTCGACTTGAATATGAAGACCGAATCTGGCAGCTTTATAAAGACTATCAATCTCAATTGAAGGGTCAGTCAAATCTGGCAAAATCCCTTTCGATGTTGTCACCGTCCTGGATTTTTTCCTACTCTTCTTCACTTATTGCAGGAACAGATGAAGAAAACTATATAAGATTTTTAAACCAGGCACAGGATTATCGACAGGAATTGATCAATTATATTCGAAGTAAAAGCGGATTATCATCATACAAGCTGATAACAAGAAATTCAGTTGATCATTACCTCCCCTACCAGGAGCTTTTAAATATAAGGGCAAACAATGGAACATCAGCCATTGAGGATATCATTGGTCCAGGAGGAGGATGGGACACAGCAGACCCATTATATCTTGATGATTTACCAAGGTTCAATTTTAGAAATGAAACGGTCTCAAGTTCCATTATTGATGCTTTACCCGGTATTTTAATACTACTGTTTCTAAATTTAATCCTGTTCACATTTACATGGATAAGCTTTCTTAAAGCAGATGTTAGATAAAAACTGAGGTTAGAAAAATGTTAATAAACTTAATTTTAAAAGAGATAGAGGATCATTTAAAAAGCCTGAGATTTATGCTTACAATGCTTCTCCTTATTATAATGATGGCTGTTAGTGCTGTACTTTTTATACCGGAATATAAACAGCAAATGGAGGATTACAGCAGGAAAACGAATGAAACTCTTGATCAAATTTCGAGAAATGCTGAAAGAAATGCTGCAATTTTCCGTGTTTTCAGTTTCAACTGGACGGGTCCCTGGGTTTATAAAGGACCTAATCATCTTGGATTTATTTCAGATGGTTATGAAAAAGAGCTCCCTAATGCATTCAGCCCTTCTGCATTCAGGATTTATGGACCGGTTAAAAGAACAAGGACAAATCTACTTTTATGGAGGAGTGATTCTCTGGATTGGGCAATTATAATCGGGATCATTTTAAGTTTTGCGTCTCTTCTGCTGGTCTATGACGCTGTATGCGGTGAAAGAGAGAACGGCACTTTAAGGTTAAGCCTCGTGAATTCTGTATCAAGATCAACAATTCTTTTTAGTAAATTTTTAGGTGCACTTACAGTATTAAGCATTGGACTTATTACAGGGATCATTGTGAATTTACTATTATTATTAATTATCGGAAATATCCCGATCACAGGAAATGACTGGTTTATTATATTGATTTCTTTCATATTTTCTGTTGTTTACATATCAGTATTTTTGATGCTGGGTCTTTTTATTTCAACTCTTTCAAGAGAATCTACAACCAGTCTCGTAGTTTCACTTCTTAGCTGGGTATTATTAGTAATAATTATCCCAAGAGCGGGGGGTCTTATTTCATCAAAAATAGTAAAAATCAATAAATACAGCTTAGCGTTGACAAATGCCAACCGCCTGAGAAGCGAAGCAATGGATAACTATAATAAGAACAATCCGGAAATGGAAAATTCCTTTTCAAGCGGGCACTGGAGTCCCGGAGAACCTCTTGAACGGGCATTTGTAGGGAGTGATGCATGGTCAAATGCATTCGATGAATACAGAAACCAAATGATTTACCAGGTTGAAGTTGCACGGAAGATCACGATGATCTCGCCTGCAGCATGTTTTCAATACGGGATGGAAGCTCTTACTGAATCCGGTTTATCACATTACAAAACATTTTTTAACCAGGTAAAAAACCACAAACTTGCTTTAAGACAGTTTTTGACAGATTCATACCCCCTCCCTTTAAAGTGGCATGCATGGAATTCGAGTATACCACAGGTTCAAAGAGATGAGGAAAGGGCAAAAATAATTCAGATAACTCCGGATTTTGAAAGCATTCCAAAATTTCAGGAGAAAAAGTCGGATTTTCCAGAACTTATTTCAAATTCACTAATTCATTTTGCGGTTCTTATGTTGTTTATTGTATTATTTTTCACTTCAGCTTTTGTAAAATTTATGAAATATGACGTTCGATAAGTCAATAAATTAAGTAAAGGAATAAAACGGTATAGATTATGAGGTAAAAGAAAGCGGCAATACTACTCCGGTTTGCCTTTCATTTTATCCATCTGTTTCTCCTGAACATCATCCTTTATCTGTTCGTAATGATCTTCATAAAAAGACATCAGTTTAGGAGATAATAATTCACATCTTCCGTAGGACCCTTCCATTAAACCGCTGGTTCGTTTTATTATATTAATAGCTTTAGAAGCACCTAAAAAATATTTACATTTTTCCACATTATCCGTACATACAAATAATGTAGAACTCAAAAAACCTGTCATTGGGTACGGTTTGGCACTCTTTTTAAAAAGGCACATATCGATCAGTCTTTCTATTTCATTATAGAAATCGAATAAATCATTAAATTTTAATCCCTGTGCAAGAGCATCAACATAAGATTTGCTGAGTTCTTTCTGATTAGCAAGAACATACAACTTGTCAACAGAATCTTTAGGTGAAGATACACTCTGAAAAAATCCTGAAATACGCTGATCATAAAGATCTGCTGTAACCACGATCGAAGCATAAAAATCGGATTTTTTATCGCCTTCAAGAAATTTTGTTTCATGCAGATGGAAATAACATGCTTTTTCGAGAGCTTCCG
>JBHPGK010000087.1:0-13903 GCA_042570605.1 Candidatus Zhuqueibacterota bacterium | reverse complement strand
AAAAATTGTCTTGTTCAGTGTAGTCGGCAATTTATTGGTGAATCAGTTCTATTATCACTCATTTCATTTCTTATTTCAATTATTTTAATTCCCCTGCTTCTTGCTGTTATTAACAATTTTATTGAAGGTGAAATTACCTTAAATGTCCTGAAACGGTTTGATACTTTAGGTGGTATTGTGTTAATAGTATTGATAACCGGACTTATTTCAGGAATATATCCGGCACTTTTCCTTTCATCATTTAAACCTGTTAGTATATTAAAAGGTATCTCAAATATTGGAAAAGGAGGGCATACAAAGTTTATCAGGAAAACACTTGTCACAATCCAGTTTTCAGTTTCAATAATTTATTAAGGAGAGAAATCTTGGATTTGACATGGATCACATAATTTATATGGGACTATATGGAAATCTTAAAGACAGATACAAATTAATAAAAAACGAATTCCTTAAAAATCCAAATATCAAATACGTAACACTCTGCTCCAGATTGCCAAATACAGGTTCATTTAACCTTAAAATAGACTGGGAAGGCAGAATACAGGATAAAAACAGGAGCATTGATGGTATATCGGTTGATTTTGATTACTTTGAAATGCTTGATATAAAATTCATTGAAGGAAGAAGCTTTTTAGAAGAGATATCAAGTGACGTCAGGGGAATAAGTTATATAATAAACGAAAGCGCTGTACAATTCTTTGGACTTGAAAATCCTATCGGAAAAGGTTTCACAATGTGGGGCGAAAAGGGTAAAATAGTCGGGATAGTAAAGGATTTTAATTACAGATCTCTAAAATATAACATCGAGCCGCTTTTTTTTACCATAAAGAGAAGATTATTCAATTACATTATGATTAAAATAAAACCGCAGAACGTATCAGGTATTCTGGGAGAAATAAAGAGGGTATGTAATGAATTTAACCCTGATTATCCGTTTGAGTATTATTTTCTTGATGAAAAAATAGACAGTCAATATAAAAATGATCTACTGCTCTGGCAGATTTTTAAATATTATGCGGTCATATCAATTCTAATAGCCTGTCTCGGGCTTTTCGGTTTAGCAGCCTTTGCTGCAGAACAGCGGACTAAAGAGATCGGAATAAGAAAGGTTCTGGGCGCCGGGATATCAGAAATTGTCAGTCTTCTCAACAAAGGTTTTATTTTAATTGTTGTATTAGCCAATATCATTGCGTGGCCCTTCTCTTACTACCTTATGAATAACTGGCTGCAGAATTTTGCCTATAAGATCAACATTCAGCTATGGATGTTCGTCCTGTCTGGTCTTATTGCACTAATAATTGCATTGCTGACCGTCTTTTATCTGTCGGTGAAAGCTGCACGGACAGACCCGGTGAAATCATTAAAATATGAGTAAACACTAATTTTTAATGCTATTGATCAAGCATCTATTTGGTAAAATTGAGGCAAACCATATATTTAGAATACTTTCCTGATAATTGAAATCATTATAATTATCAGCTTCTTTTATATTCTCTTCCATATATTCATAATTACCATCTTAAATTAAAGGTTTTCAAACAATGACAAATGAATCTCATCACTTTTTCCCTACCGTTTGTCAGAATTAACTTATTTAATTTCTCCTGAGTGCGTACTAAATATTGATATATGTCTCAGCATACAAAAAAATAGTATGTTTTGATTGAAGGAGTATCATTCATGAATTGTGATGCAATAATCAGATTTAAGATAAAAAGAATCATATATATTATAATATTAGCGATTTTTTTGTTTTGTTCGAAAAATACTTCAAATCCTGTCCCTGAACAATTCGAACAGGCGGGAAAAATCGACCAACTAATTGCCGACTACACTGAACAAGACAATTTTTCGGGAATAGTGCTTATTGCAAAACATGGAAATGTCGTTTATGAAAAAGCTGTTGGATATGCTGACAGAGAAAATACTATTGAGAACAGAATGGATTCTCGAATAAATCTCTGTTCGATGGGTAAAATGTTTACCGCAGTCTCAATATTAAAACTTGTCCAGGAAGGGGAATTGAGGTTAGATGACAATATCGGTCAATTTCTTAATGGTTTTTTAGAGGATATCGCCGACAATGTCACAATTCATCATTTGCTCAGCCACACTTCCGGTCTTCGTGACTACATGGCTCATAGTACGTACATGGATATTATTGATAATGAACCTTCAATTTCTGAATTAATCGAATTGATAAAAGAGGAAACTCTTCAATTTGAACCTGGTTTGGCTTTTTCTTATTCCAATTCAGGTTTTGTTGTCCTGGGAGCAATTATTGAGCATATTTCCGGGAAAGAATTCCCTGATTATATTAATGAAAACATTTTTACACCTCTGAATATGAATAATTCTTCGGTTTTTCCGAACTTTGACTGTATACCTTACTACAGGAACGAAAGTGATCAATGGGAAGCGAATACCTCTGTAATTCCTTATCCTTCAGCAGACGGAGGGACAACATGCACGGCAAGAGACCTGTTTAAATTTGATGTTGCACTTCACAGTTATCAACTAATCAACAAAGAATATACTGACCTCATGTTTACACCTGTAACAAGAAATATACTGTTTTCTTCTATACAAGGCCGGGCAGGATATGGTTACGGCAGTATGATAAAATCAGCAGCGGAAAATCCGGGGGGAAAACTTTCTTTTGGGCACAACGGTCAAATTCCTGGATTAAGTCATACATACAAGCATTTTCCATCAGGCTGGGTAACAATTATCGTATTTTCCAATTACCAAACAGTCGGATTTGAAATTGAAGGTAAAATAGAAGAAATAGTTTTTGAATAAGTGAATTAATGTGAAGTCTTTAAATTCATATTTTTTTGAAACTAATTTATTAAACAATTTCCGGCTTTTTTTCGCTTTTGTTACAGATTAAAACTTCAATATAAAATTCTTGATACTCTTACATAAAAGTAAATCCTCTCATGGTTAATCCTGTGATTATTTATAAAATCAATTCTGTGATAATTCATTAAATTCTTGCAAATTGAGTAATATGGATATAATTTACATAAGGAAGTTTTTTTTGAAGACCTATGAAGATAAAATCTGAAACAACTGTAATAAGAAATTTTTATATCCTTAGCTTTTTCCTTTTGGTGATATCAGTCCTTTCTGTTTATCTGAATATTTCCAGATCAAAAACCTATAACAAAAATCTGGCAGTAATGATGGGAAGGACGTTTTTTAAGGAAATTGTTGTAACACGAAGGTGGAATGCAAATCATGGCGGAGTTTATATCCCGGTTGGGGAAAAAATAAAGCCGAATCCTTACCTTGAAGACCCGCTGAGGGATATTACCACTACCGAAGGGATGAAACTTACTAAAATCAATCCGGCATATATGACGAGATTGATTTCAGAAATTCTAACTGTAAGTGATGGTGTAAAATTTCATATTACCAGTTTAAATCCCATAAGACCGGACAATAAACCTGATGAATGGGAAAAAACATATCTGGAAAATTTTGAAAAGGGAATAATAGAGGAACACGGCATTTTTGAAACAGGTAAAGCAAGAGAATTCAGGTATATGGCTCCACTAAAAACCGAAGTTTCATGTTTGAAATGCCATGCAAAACAGGGATACAAAGCTGGAGATATAAGAGGCGGGATCAGCGTGACGTTTTCACTGGCTCCATTCGATGAGGAGATAAGCAGCAGTAAAACCTTGATCTATTCAATTCATGCATTTTTTTACATTGTTGTTATCGGAATAATCCTTTTATTATCAAAGCGGCTGATAAAAAGTATTCGGGAAACACATGAAGCTGCTCTTCACATAAAAAGGCTGGAAGGTCTTTTACCTATCTGCAGCAGCTGTAAAAAGATCAGAACTGGAGATCAGGATCAGGATCTGGATCAGAGGGGGAAATGGGTCCCGATCGAAGGTTTTATTCAGGAAAAAACAGACGCAGAGTTTACACATGGCTTATGCCCGGACTGTCTACATAAATTATACCCGGGTCAACGCAATAAATAAATATTTAAGTCTCAGAAAGTTTTATAATACAAGTTAATCCTGGTCATTATAGTTATCCAGAATTGTCCTTATCTTTGGCAGGATATATATATCTGAAAGATCGAACTCATTAAGAATAATACAGAGGATAGAAATTTTCTGGTCAAGGTTTAAATCTTTTTTAATAATCAGCATTTTCTGTTCTTCAACACGGCAGTAACCGGAATTAAAGTTACCCTTTTCGTAGCGGATTTGCATATCAAGTTTATCCGCAACTTTCTCCAGTTCCTGTAATATCTGTCCTTTATTCATAAAACACCGGTATAAATATAATCTGTACGGGATTAAAAATCAAATATAATTGAATTTAAAAGAAAAGATTTAATGCTTTTAAATGTAGTCTGAATTATAATTTATTTTAATGTCTTTAACTCTGAGCTGTATAGAGTTTTTCCCGAAATAGCTATTTTCTTCGATCACATAAACCATATTAAGGTTTGCTACACCAGGTTCGATAATGGAGATCTTTTCACCGAGGTTAAAACCTATTGCGTCAAAAACCATTCTGTTTTTCCTGGCTTTGAACTTTAAATGGTTTGCTCCGACAATTGTAGGACCTTCTACGACTTCAAGATTTCTTGAAATGAAGACAGGTCTCATATTCTGGGGACCATAAGGAGTAAACTGTTTTAGAACATTAATAAGTTTGGTATTTATTTCATCAAATTCGAGTTCAGCATCAATTTTTAATTTCTGTATCAGCAGTTCATCAGTAATCAGATCCTTTGAGACTTTTTTGAATTCTTTAATAAACTTTTCAATATTTTCCTGCTTTATAGTAAGCCCGGCTGCATATTTATGACCACCATATTCTTTCAGAAATTTACTGCATTGTTTAATAGCGTCATAAATATCAAATCCCTCGATGCTCCTTGCAGAGCCTTTCCCAATTCCGTCTTCAACACTAATAAGAATAGTAGGTCTGTAATATTTCTCAACGATCCTTGAAGCAACAATTCCGATAACCCCGGGATGCCATTTTTCCTCGAAAAGGACAATTGATTTCTCCTTTTTCGGATCTACCTTTTCACGCATCATCTTATCCGCATTACGGAAAGTAACATCATCAATCGTTTTGCGCTCAATATTTTCTGTTTCAAGTATCTTTGCTATTGAGTGTGCTTCTTTATAATCGGTGGAAGTTAACAGGTGTGCGGCTCTTTCAGCATCCCCAAGCCTTCCGACAGCATTTATTCTCGGGGCAAGCACAAAAACGACCTGACCGGTACCGATCACCTTATCTGAAAGTCCTGAAGTATATATTAAAGCTTTCATGCCAATGGACTGGTCATAATTGAGTTTCTCCAGACCTTTCTTAACAAGTATCCTGTTTTCGCCGACAAGGGGGACAATATCGGCTGAACTTCCAATAGCAACCAGGTCAATGAAATCGTGAAGAGTATCTGTATGGAAGTTCATATCCTTATGCATTGCCTGGATCAACTTAAAAGCAACTCCAACACCGGCAAGCTCTTTAAAAGGATATGAACACTGTCCCCTTTTAGGATCAAGGACAGCATATGCATCTGGTAGAACTTCTCCAGGTTCATGGTGATCACAAACGATCACATCGATATTTTTTTCTTTAGCAAATTTAATTTCATTTACAGCAGTTATCCCGCAGTCAACCGATATAACAAGACTGACACCCTTTTTATACGCTTCTTCAAGACCGGAAATGCTCAATCCGTATCCATCCTTAAGACGGTCCGGTATATAAAAGATCACATCTGCGTATAATCCTTTAAGGAACATATAAACCATCGAAACTGAAGTGATCCCATCAACGTCATAGTCACCATAAATCAGGATTTTTTCCTTGTTCCGGAGGGCAGCATTGATCCGCTCAACGGCTTTATCCATGTCTGCCATAAGAAAGGGGTCATGCAGATACTTAAAGTCAGGACGGAAAAATTCTCTTGCTTTAGTGAAAGAATCAATCCCTCTCTGAATTAAAATTTTTGAAATGACATGTGAAACATTAAGGCTTTCGGAGAGTTTTTCAACTAAAGCTTCATCGAAATTTTTTTCTAAAACCCACTTAAGTTCCATATTTCTCGGTGGGTCCGATAATTCAAGCCGGTAGTAAACCAGATTCTGTTTAAGATAGTCATTTATCTTAGCGACCTACCCTGGAGTCAAACGAAGCGGGCCGCTTCTCCTCCTTTATTTGGTCTTGCTCCGGAGGTGGTTTACCCTGCCATTCCTGTCACCAGAAATGCGGTAAGCTCTTACCTTACCATTTCACCCTTACCCTGTCTGTCCCACCCCCCGATTACTCGGGGGGACCTGGAATTACACAAGGCGGTATATTTTCTGCGGCACTTTCCACCCGTCACCGGATCTCCCTTACGGGAGCCTCCTGCCCTTAGGAGTCTGGTTTTCCTCATCCTTTAATGTTTTAAGAACGCGACTATCCTCCTGCTTAAATTATCAGAGCCTTCCATATTTTATTTTAATTTTCACTATTATTTTTATAATTATCGGGTACCAGAACCCTTCCACAAATTTCGCAAGTGATCAATTCGTCCAGCTTGTTTATCTCAACAATTTTTTGTGGCGGAATAATCCTCTTACATCCGCCGCAAGCGCCTCTTTCAACCCTTGCAACCGCTAATCCGTTTTTAGCATTTCTTATACGTTCATATTTTTTCAGAAGCGAAGATTTCAATACCATCACAATCTTTTCTCTTTCATGCTCCAGTATCCGTTCCTTTTCTTCGGATTTCTTAATCAACTCGGTTAATTCTTTTTCTTTCTCAGCAAGTTCCTTTTGAAGTTTACCATATTCATTTTTTGTTTCTGTCAGCTTTTCATTCTCACTGTCGATTTTGTCTTCAAATTCCAGAAGCATTGTTTCCGAGCTGTTTATTTCATTCGTCGCACTTTCGATTTCCATTGTGATTGCATCATATTCTTTATTTGTTTTGACATCATAAAGCTGGGTCTGGTATTTTTTAAGACTTGCCTGTGCAGCAACCAGAATTTTTTCTGTTTCTTTTATTTTCTGTTTTAGATCTTCACTTTCAATCCCCATGTCATTTATATCTTTTTCTAAAGCCACGATCTGATTATTTAACTCCGTAACTTCTCTCGGCAGGTCTCCTTTAGAAATTTCAATATCTCTTAATTGTGTATCAACATCTTGAAGTGTAACCAAACTTGCCAAAACCTTTTTCAAGACCCCTCCTTTTGAATAAAAAAAAGTGCAACTTATTTAGCTGCACTTTTCAAGAAATTTTTATGTCATTTTGTGGTTCGTAATAACATTCCCTTATCATTTGTTCCCTTTTCTTAGATTAATTAATTTAGTGTTTTATTTTAAAAAATTCAAGAAAAAATTTCATAAGATTTTTATCTTGATCTTTCCAGCCCTATTTTTTCACATAATTTATTAATCTTACATTTTGAACAAAAGGGTGAAACCGGTTTACATAAATTCTGCCCGTAACTGACAAGAAGGTCATTATAGACGATCCAGTACTGCTGAGGTAATTTTTTTCTTAAAGCGAATTCTGTTTCAACCGGATTTTTAGTCTTTACAAATCCGAACCTGTTCGAAATTCTATGTACATGTGTATCTACACATATCCCGGGTTTTCTGTATCCGACCGTTAGTACAAGATTCGCAGTTTTTCTTCCGACATTAGGTAATGTTAAAAGTTCATCCAGGTCATCGGGAACTTTACCGCCATATTTACCAAGAATAATTTCAGATACCTTAATAATATTCTTTGCTTTGGTATTATAAAATCCGACAGGATATATCAATTCGACTATTTTTTCCGGTGTTAATTTTATTATTTTTTCCGGTGTTGAAGCAATCTTAAACAATTTTTCAGATGCTGCGGCTGTGACGGCATCTTTTGTTCTGAGAGACAGGATACACCCTATCAATACCTTATAGGGATCACGGTCAATTTCTGCTATTTCGGTTACGATAGGCTCTCTGAAATTCCTGTATTCCTTTTTAAGGATTTCTATAACTTTCTTGAGTGTTATAACATCCAATATTTGACTCCTTTTTTTTGATGAATACCGGGATTTTATTTTTTACACAGTAAAATAACTTTGTGATTTTAAAATAAATTATCAATAAAAATATTATGATTTTCATTGATTTAACGACAATATTGGATTATTTTAGAAGCAAAAACCAGGACACCATGGATATTTTCAGATCACAGAACGGAGACGCTGTAACTCCTTTAGCTGAAAGAATAAGACCAGGAAAACTTTCAGGTTTTATTGGGCAGGAAGATATTGTCGGGAAAAACGGCATTTTACGGCTTGCGCTGGAAAAGGACGGCATTCACCCAATGATACTCTGGGGACCCCCGGGTACAGGTAAAACCACGTTAGCCCTGATCCTTGCAGAGCAGTCTAAATCAAAATTCTTCCGTATAAGTGCGGTCACCAGCAGCGTTGCTGAAGTAAAGAAAATAATTGAACACGGAAAATATAACAAGGAACATCTCAACCAGAGAACAGTTCTTTTTATCGATGAGATCCACCGGTTTAACAAAGCACAGCAGGATGTTCTCCTTCACAGTGTGGAAGACGGTTCCATTATCCTGATAGGTGCTACAACAGAGAATCCTTCATTTGAAGTAATATCACCTTTGCTGTCACGCTGCAGAATTTATAAACTTAAATCATTAGCGTCAGAAGAGCTTTTATTAATTCTGGAAAATTCAATTAATAAGGACATAAAACTTTCGAAGCTGAAAATACAAATTGATGATGCCGGTAAAAATTTTCTGCTTAATTACTCTGCAGGTGATGCAAGGATACTGCTCAATACTCTTGAACTGGTTTTAAATTTTCAAAAACCGGATAAAAAAGGGAATATCAAAATATCCGGAAAATATCTTAACAGTCTTTTTGAGAAAAATACTTTCCTTTACGATAAAAAAGGGGACTACCATTATGACACTATTTCAGCATTCATAAAAAGCATGAGAGGGAGTGACCCCGATGCGGCGGTTTTCTGGCTGATGAAAATGATAGACGGAGGTGAGGAACCGAAGTTCATTGCAAGACGAATGATAATATTCGCCTCCGAAGATGTCGGAAACGCTGATCCTATAGCGATGGTAGTAGCAACAAACTGCTTTACTGCGGTTACGTATGTCGGCCTGCCTGAAGCAGAATTCATGCTGGCACAGACTGCAATCTATCTTGCATCCGCACCCAAAAGCAACTCGACTTATACTGCAAAAGAACTCGCACGAAAAGCAAACAAAGACCATCCGGAAATTGAAGTCCCTCTTCACCTTAGAAATGCTCCAACTGACATGATGAAAAATTTCGGCTACGGGAAAGGATATAAATATCCCCATTCTTTTAACGGCAGTTTTGTAAATGAGGACTATTTTCCAGAGGGTATCAATAAAAAGAGATTTTATTTCCCATCAGATAATGGGATAGAATCAAGAATAAGGGAAAGATTAAACAAGATCTGGAAAGGTCGATTTAAAAGCGATAAATAAATAAATGAAATATCGTTTCAAATATTATTTTCTATATAAGCTGTATGATTTGTATAAATTATATAGCTTGTTCTTGGGTGGTTGTAAAACAGTTAACTTCAGAATATATCATATAATACTTGTCATCAACACTCTCAATTTCCCAAAATTCCAGCAGATTAGATAATTGTAATATAATTTTACTTATTTTTAAAATATTGTTCATTTTTTTGTTGACATGGGAAATGTTATTTCTTATATTCGGGACAGAAGTGAATTAGATTTCTTTTTCTAATAAATAAGGGCTGAAACTCACCTAATACCCCCCTCTATATTTCAGCCCTTTTTTATATTGAAAAAATCCTGAACGGAAAATATGTTTATATCAGAGGGATGGTTCTGTTATCTTACCCATGAATAGCATTGTTCCGGAATTGCTTTCTCTTATAACGAAAATAAAAGGCCGGTCTACTTTCATAGTTGTTGAAACAGGTGCGGATGTAAGCTGCATTTCGACTACAGTAACGGCTGCGGCTTCGGTTCCTTCTTCATTAACATCCACAAATGTTTTATGTTTGACTTTGCTGATAAAAAGTTGCTCGACAGGATTGATTTTAGTAAAATCTGCTCCTCCTGTAAATGCTATTCCCATGCCGAGTGAGGAAAGAATATCATTTAATAAAATTTCATATTCAAGTTTAAATTTAGGAAGATAAAGATCGACATTTGTACTGGAAAAACTGTTTATCCATGAGTTCCATGTTTCATCATTCAATTGTGATATTAAATCATCTATTTGGGTTCCCTCCCTGGGGAGAACTACGGTCATACAATAATTCCCTGCTCCATAAGGAAGCTCAACAGCCTGAAACATCATATTATCGTAATAATCCAGTTCCCCTTCGAGATTCATCATCCTGCAGGTTTTTGCGGTGCCGTCCTCTAAATAAAAGTCATCATCCTTAGTCTCCTGAGGATCGAATTCGTAGGTCCATGTTCCCTTAAAGTATAACGCATTTATCAGGAACATGACCGTAAGAGGATCGATCTGGTCAATAATTTCCTCGATTTTACCATTTGTATTTTCATTTACCCAGCCATTGATAATCTCTATGGCTTCAGCTAAAGAGAAGTCCAGTTCTGTTACCTCAGCATCGAAATACGTACTGTTAAGGTCAATAAATTCCTGCTCCACCGGGAAATTCTCCCTGATCCAGATTGAATTTGCAATCTGCATAATTACATCTTCATCGAGATCCAACAGCAGGTCAAGCAGACTTTTATATGAACTGTTAATTTCAGGTACCGTCATATTGTCGAATCCAAGAGTGGTTTTCATAGCTTCTTCGGTGGTTCCGCCTGCTCCGTTATATGTCATTCCGAGTGCCATCGAGATACTTAAAGGCGAAATAAAGATGTTTTTATCTTGTTCGGCATTTACTGTCTCTTTGAAGATGTTAAAACTGAACTGGTTGCCGGAAGTGATCAGGCTGATTTCCGATGAAGTTAATTCTCTTGGAAGTCCTTTTTCTTTTTTCTGGATATCCAGCGGATTTTTTTCATCAGAGCACCGGATCATTGAAAACAGAAAAAAAAGACCAAATGAGATTAGCAGTATTTTTCTCATTTATATATCCCCTTAATATTTCAGTATCTGAATAAATTTTGCGTAAATTATTCAGCCGGATTTTCAATTTTACCAATGAATAAAATAGTTCCCGAGTTGTTTTCTCTAATTGCGAAAATAAACGGGTGGTCAATTTTCAAGTCCAGCGGGGTAGTGCCCCCTGAACGCTCAATAATTTCAACCGCTGTTGCGGCTGCGGCTTCCGTCCCTTCCTCATTAACTTCTACAAAAGTTTTATGAAGAACCCTGTTGATCCACAGGTCTCCCTGTTCAATCGGTCTGATCCCTGTAAAATCGGCGGCACCTGCCTGAAAAGCGACACCCATGCCAAGCGCCGATAAAACATCCGACAATTCGAGATCATACTCAACTCTGAATTTCGGCAAACTGAGATCTACATTTATTTCTGAAAAACCGTTTATCCAACTGTCCCAGTTGGATGTGTTCATTTGGTCAAGAATATCACCGGTTGTCACACCGTCCCTGGGAAGAAGAATAGTCATAAAATAGTTACCGACTCCATAAGGCAGATCTACTGCCTGGAACAGGCTGTTCTGAGTATAATTCAACGCTCCGGTAAGGTTCATCATCTGACAGGAAACTTCACTGCCGTCTGAGAGCCTGAAAATATCGGAGGACGTGTTTGCCTGATCAAACTGGTATTTCCATGTCCCTTTGAAATATATAGCATTTATCAGGTACATTACAATGTTCGCAGGGAACTGATCGATCAGGTCTTCGATCTTCCCGTTCGTTTCGTCATAGACCCATCCGTTTATTGTTTCAAGTGCATCTACAGCCGAGAAATCAATTGACCGTACTTCAGCATCAAAATAATCGCGGTTGACATCTATAAAATCCTGCAGAACCTGGACATCATACCTGTACCATATAGAATTGGCAAGCTCCATAATTACTTTTGAATCCAGATTTAAAAGCAGCTCGATGAGGCTTTTATACGCAGAATTAATATTTTCCTGGGACATCCCGGTGAATTCCAGTGTGCTCTTCATGTCCTCTTCCGTCTGCCCGTTTGCTCCGTTTAACGTCATTCCGAGTGCCATTGAAACGCTTAACGGGGATAGGAAGATATTTTTATTTTCATCCTGGTTGACGACTTCTTTAAAAAATTTAAGGCCGAAATTCTCGCCTGCTGATATAATCTCGATTTCAGCCTGTGTCAGTAAACGCGGAAGCCCCGGTTCCGGTGTCTCTGAATCTACGGGATTATCGTCATTTGAGCAATAGGAAAACAGGATTATAACAGAGAGTAATAAAATTAGACAGGTTCTTTTATGCATAAGTGTTATCTCCTTTTAATATTCAGGGTTGATGATTTTGCCCATAAAAAGAATTGTACCTGAAACTTTTTCTCTGATTACAAATATGAAAGGTTTATTTATTGCAAGAGTTAAGTCATCACCTATTCCTCTGTAGCTGATTTCAACTACAGTTGCGGCGGAAGCTTCCGTACCTTCTTCATTAACTTCAATAAAAGTCTTATGAATTACCCTGCTGATAAACAATTCATTATTTTCGTTTATCCTGGAGAAATTTGCAGCCCATTCATCAAAAGCAACTCCCATTCCAAGAGAAGTTAATACAGTCTTTGTTTTTTCCTCAATTTTATAGTCAAGTTTGAATTTAGGAAGAAAAAGATTTACTTCCCTTTCTGTAAAACTGTTTATCCAGTTATTCCAGTTTTCCTGAGAAAAGCTGGATGCAATTTCATCGATCTCAACTTCATATTTTGGTAAAAATATTGTCATGCAGTAGTTTCCATTGCCATAAGGCAAATCAACTGCTTGAAAATTTTCATTATCATAGTATCCAAAATTTGTTTTTATCCCCATCATTTTAACGGTTTTTGAAGTTTCATCCAAAAGGAAAAAGTCTTTATCTTTTGTATCAGCAGGATCAAATTTATAAGTCCAATCACCCTTAAAAAATAATGCGTTAATTACATATAATCTTGCATTGAAAGGGATTTCATCTATTATGTCCTCAATTCTACCGTTTGTATTATCATAAACCCAGCCGTTTATTATATCCAGGGCACCGGGAGCAAAAAAGTTGAGAGTCGAAACTTCGGCATCAAAATATGTTCTGTTAACGCTTTTAAAATCCTCAATTACCGGGTATCCCTCCAGACACCAGATCGAGTTGGCAATCTGCATAGCTACATTTGAATCAAGATTCAGCAAAAGTTCAATAAGGCTTTTATAGGATGAATTTATTTCTTCATCTGTCATGTCAGCAAATTCAAGTGTATTGACCATCGCATCTTTGGTTTCACCATCTGCACCGTTTAAAGTCATACCGAGAGCCATTGAAATACTTAACGGGGAGATAAATATATTTTTATCTTTATCCACATTAACTGTTTCCTTGAACAGTTTAAAAGCGAATTCATTCTCAGAGGAAATCAGGTCAGTTTCGGCTTTGCTTAAAGCCCGTGGAAGTGTTGGTTCAGAAGAGTCCGGTGTTACAGGATTGTTTTCTTTGGAACATATTACTAAAAAAAGAATTGAAAGCGATAAGATTAAAGCTCTCTTTAAAGACATAATATCCCCCTACGGTTTTATTTAAAAAAGGGATTAAACATCCTAACCATAAATATTTACTATAATATAAGGACGAAAGATCCAATAAAAAGTAAAAAAAATAATTAAAATATTTAGCTGTCGAGCTATTGAGCTGTTGAGCTGTCGAGCTGTTGAGCTGTCGAGCTGTTGAGCTATTTAGCTGTCGAGCTTTTTAGCTGT
>JBHPGK010000086.1:0-13935 GCA_042570605.1 Candidatus Zhuqueibacterota bacterium | reverse complement strand
GTTGTTGTAACTGAGAATTTGACTCCCAGGTACGATGAACCGGTAAAAGAAGAGGCTGCTGAAGATAAAATTAAGGTCGAAGTCCCGGATGTAACAGAAACAGATTTTATCTCTGATTGGAATAAAATAAACCGTTATGCTGTGATTATTGGAGTATCTGATTATAAAAATCCGGATATCCCCGATCTCAGCTATGCTCATAAAGATGCAATAGACCTTTATGAATTTTTGGCATCGCCAAAAGGAGGTGATTTTAAAAAAAGTAATATGAAACTTTTACTGAACGATAACGCCACGACTCAAAATATACGGGATGCTTTATTTAATTTTCTAAAAAGAGCAAAAAAGGAGGATATAGTCTACATTTATTTTTCCGGTCATGGTGCTCCAGAAAATATAAATCCTGATAATATGTATCTTATTACGCATGATACAGATCTGCAGAAAGTCTCTTCAACTGCTTTTCCAATGTGGGATATTCAAACAGCGCTTGCACGGCATATTCAAAGTGAAAGAGTAATAATAATCACCGACGCCTGTCACAGCGGTCAGGTAGGAGAAGAAATCAAAACAAAAAGCCTTAAAAAGCAAAATCTGATCAACAGGTATTTGATGGAGTTATCAAAATCTAAATCCGGCAGGGCTTGTTTAACGGCAAGCGAATCGGGAGAGCTTTCTGCAGAGTCACAGGGATGGGGAGGAGGTCATGGAGTGTTTACATACTTTCTTCTGGAAGCTTTAAAAGGAAAAGCTGATAAAGACAGAAACGGTATTGTTTCTGTTAAAGAGGTCATTAACTATACCTTTGAAAAAGTCGTTATGGAAACAAAAGGACGTCAGCACCCCGATTATGCAGGTAATTTTGATGGGGATCTTCCCATGTCAGTAATTAAGAAATAATATCTCGAATCACTATTGTCCAGTACATTTAGATAAGTACAACCCGTAATATCTTGTTTTAAATATTAATTGGTCGTCCCTGAAAAAATCAATATTCAGCCTATAGTGAATAATATATTGTATTTCCAACAAAAGTTATTTTTTTATAAACCATTTTTTTAAAAAATTTCTTAATATTAAAAAGGAATAAAAAGAAAGTTGCGATTAACTTTCTTAAATTAGCACCAGAACCACTTAATAATGCATTAATTTTATCTCCCTGCTTGCCATTAAGATAATTTCTATCCATTCGGTTTTCTGTTTTTAGATGTCCTATCTTTGGTTCTATTGCATTTCGTCGTTTTAGCCATTTCCGTAATGACCTTGATACCTTTCTTTTACCGGCAATATGAACCTTTGTATCTCCATTTTGCTTATACCCACGGTAACCCCTATCACAATAAGCTTCTTTTACAGGAGTGTCGTTTAGCCGTTCAATTTGTTCAAGAACACTTTCTAAAGTATGTCCATCGTATGGATTTCCATGATGGGCTTGTATACCTACTACCCAATTATCACGGGATGTCGTTGCTACACTTACTTTACAGCCAAACTCATATTTCTTGTGTACTTTGCCTTTAGCTATACACTCAACCTCAGGTGCATGTATGCTGTATAATTTGTTCTTGTCATCCTTCTTTTGTTCAAGAAGTCTTTCACTTAATCTTAGTAAATCCTCTAAACCAGAATCAATTTCCGCTGCCTTGCGGCGAATATCCCTTGTTACTCTACCTAAATAAATTTTAGATTTCTTCGTCTCTTTTCTGGCTCTTTTCATCTGTCTGGCATGTGAATAGCTGCCTTGTCTTGACAATGCTTTCTTTCCCAATCTACGATAGTTCTGCCGGAGCTTAATCCCCCTTTCCTCTGCTTCCCTTACCAACTTCTCCCGCATCTTATAATACAAGCGCGCGTCTGTTGGGAAGGCTATCGCTTTCTCCTGAACTGTTGTATCTATGTTTACTTTGTCAAAATGACGATTCCTTAATTGACCCAAATCCCGGGCAGTTGTAAGCGTCTGACGAAATAATTTCTCTATACCTTTTTCCCCTATCCGTTTACGCCATTTTACCAAACTGGTAGGGTCCAATGGAAATTTATGTTGAAAATGCTTAAATCCACAAAAATACTGCCAATACGGATTCTCTATAAAACGGTCTACTACTGACTCATCACTCTCATCATAGGTATGCTTCAAATAATGCAAACCAACCATTAAACGTATCGGCTTGCCGGGACGCCCTTTATTCTCAACATAAAATGCACCAAACTCTTTCTCAAAATATCCCCAGTCTATTGAGTCAGCTAACCTGAATAACGGGTGACCATTGTCTAAAATTTGATCTAAACGAGATTTAAAAATATCTACCTGACTTTTTGGCTGTTTTTTTGCTTGCATAAATCACCAGATTTTAATGTTGATTTCTTGTTTTCTGGTAATTTAACACCCTGCTTTGTTAAATACAAGTACTATATTAACAATAACTTATATGATATTTCAGGGACGACTAATTGATTTTGAAAAAAAAATAATCGAATTGCCTGAATTATATGTATCTGGATTCCAGCTTTCGCTGGAATGACAGCTTTTATCTTTCTGTTATTATTGATGTTGTGTCATTCCCGTGAAAACGGGAATCCAGTTTTATGATGTGTACAAAATATATTTAAATATTAACTCGGAAGTAAAAATAAAGGCAATAAATTTATTTTTCTTTTTCACTTTTTTTGTCTAATTCTTCAAACGCTTTTTCAGCGTTTTTCTCGATCGCATTTTTCACTTCTTCCGATAATTCTTTCATCTCTTTTAATTTACTCTTAAATAATGACATATCCAGAACCGAGAGGGAATACTGGGTTTTTTCTACATTATCATAGAATCTGTCAATTATCACTGCTCCCGTAAGGTCAAATTTAGTGAATGCCCTGGTCGTTGCCTGAACGAACTGCTCTTCACTCATCTGCACTTGCGCTCCACCTTCAGAAGTTGATTTTGCAAATATTTTTGTGAGGTCTTCAATTTGTGTCTTAAAGGTTGCAGCTAATTGAGCTCTTGCCTGGGCATCGGAAGCCTTTCTTCTTAAAGACACATTACTTATATTGGTGGCTGCTCCAACTCCATAAAATGCTTTACCATTATCACCGGCAAAAAATCCGGTTCCTTTATCAATCCATCCTGGTCTGTTACTCGCCATCTGTTTTGTGCCGGCACAGGAAAGCACTAACAAGCATAGAAATCCTAAGATAAGTGTAATTGAGACAATTCTTTTCATTGTAAACCTCCCGGGAATTTTTATTATTAAAATTTATACAATATTATCTAATTATTATCAAAAAACATTTTCGATCCTGTCCCGCTCGGCGGGAACAAATAGTCTAATCCTTGACGCAGCGTACCGAATAGCCAGAGTGCTTATCACCATTGTAGTAGCGCCACACGCCTGAATTGCTATTGGACAGGTAACGGTACCATGCGGAAGTACTATTGTACTCGCTGGACGACCAGAAATAAGCTATGATGGTTTTTGCGTAGAACCAACCCATGGTGCTACAACGGCCACCCGGAAGCGCTGTAAATCCGGTTTCATTTGTAGCTCCTTCGTTTGGGCTGTACCAGTGAGTTGTTCCGACCTCCTTTAATTTCCCTCCTTCATTTGTCCCACGCCATCCGTTACCATCTGCCTCTGCCTGACTCATCCCAAGATACATCTCCATTTCTTTCCACTCCTCATCTGTAGGTACATGCCAGCCCTCAGGGGCTATGTTACGGCTGTCATCCACTGCGTACCCGTTGTAAAGATGGCCGTATATGTCTGCATTACTAACATTATGATCTTGAATGCAGTATGCACCGGTTGACAGGCTTTCCCACTCTGAATTATCAGTAACATTTGGTATTGCATAGCCATTGCGGTAACGGGTTACTTTAAGGTTTTCCGCCATCCACCATTGGTTGCCTATTTTTACCGTTTGGTAAACATTGCCGTCTATATCAGTTACTGTGCCGGTTTCTGGATTTATTAAAAATGTTGCAGAAATAGTATGATGTGCAGTAACACTGTTAAACGTATAGGATGAAATTGCCCCCTTTGAAACGCCGTCCACTGTTACCGATACAATACTGAATCCCGAATTTGGTGTTATTGTAAATGTCTGACTGCTTCCTGAATTAACTGTTACAGTTCCGCTCGGGCTTATTGTGCCGCCTGTTCCGGCTGATGACGTTATTGTATAAGTATTTATTGCAAATGTTGCTGAAATTGTATGATCTGCTGTTACATTACTGAACGTATATGATGAAATTGCTCCCTGTGAGACTCCATCGACCGATACTGATGCGATGCTGTACCCTGAATTTGGTGTTATCGTAAATGTCTGGCTGCTTCCTGAATTAACTGTTACTGTTCCGCTCGGGCTTATTGTGCCACCGATGCCCGCAGATGTAGTTATTGTTGGTGCTTTAGGTTCTATAGTGATCGACAATTCTTGAGTGACACTCTGAGGATCGGATGTGACCTTAACTATGAATGTAAATGTGCCAAATTGGGTAGGCGTACCTGAAATTGTACCGGTTGTACTCAAGATTAATCCGGGGGGTAACGTTCCCGAATCAAGACTCCACCAAGTATATGTCCCTGTTCCACCAGATACCTCTAATGTTTCCGAATATGAAGTCCCTTCAATACCATTAGGTAATGAAGATGTGTTTATAACAAGAGTTTCAACTTCTCCTTTGACGCAGCGAACCGACAAACCGTAGCTCTTACCGTAGTAGGTGTGGTAGAGGTCTGCAATGTAGTCGCTCAGGTAACGCATCCATGCGCCAGAACTACTGTACTCACTGGAGGACCAGAAGCTCGCGTCGCGACCCATACTATAGTAATTACCATTGGCGTCATTGCGATGTCCGCCTGGAAGCCCCGTAAAGCCGCTTTCGTCCGTTGCGCCTGCATTAGGACTGTCCCAGTGAGATGTTCCGGCTTCTTTTAATTTACCACCTGCAACACTACTTCCACCTAAATAATCTACTAATTCCTGCCACTCCTCATCTGTAGGCACATGCCAGCCCTCGGGGGCAATGTTTCTGCTGTCATTTACCGAATACCAGTTGTATAGATGGCCGTATGTGTCTGCATTACTCAGATTATTATCGTATGTGCAGTATGCGCCGGAGGATAAGCTGCTCCATTCTGTATTATCTGTTACATTAGGTATTGCGTCGCCATTGCGGTAACTGGTAACTTTCAAGTTTTCAGCCATCCACCATTGGTCACAAATCTTTACCGTGTTATAAACATTACCGTCTATATCGGTTACTGTTCCGGTCTCTAACTTTGCAAATGTTGCAGAAATTGTATGATTTGCCGTGACATTCGTAAATGTATAAGAAGTTACTGCTCCCTGCGAAACATCATCAACTAATACATCAACAATATGATAACCTGTATTAGGAGTAATGGTAAACGTCTGGCTGCTTCCGGAATTGACTGTTACATCATCACTTGGACTTATTGTGCCTCCTGTTCCGGCTGATGCCGTTATTGTGTAAGTGGGTGTAACACTTTCTCCTTTAATGCAGCGAACTGAAAATCCATAACACTTATTGGTGCTGTAGCGGTACACGCCTGAATAGCCATAGCTCAGGATACGGGCCCATGCGTAAATACTACTACTGCCCTCGTTGGATGACCAGAAGTGCGCATGCTCGCCCATTTTGTTGTAAAAGCCATAGTCGCTGTCACGATAGCCGCCCGGAAGTGCCGAGAATCCGCTTTCATTTGTAGCACCTTCATTCGGGCTTTTCCAGTGAGCTGTTCCGGCTTCTTTTAATTTACTCCCTTCATTTGTCCCGCGCCATTCTGTACCATTTGCCTCTGACTGGCTTATTCCTAAATACATTTCAAGTTCTTTCCACTCCTCATCCGTAGGTACATGCCAGCCTTCAGGGGCTATGTTTCTGCCGTCATTCACTGCATACCAGTTGTAAAGATTGCCGTATGTGTCTGCATTACTCGCATTATTATCGTATGTGGAGTATGCCCCTGTAGATAAGCTGCCCCACTCTGTATTATCAGTTACATTCGGTATTGTTTCGCCGTTGCGGTAACGGGTCACTTTAAGGTTTTCCACCATCCATTCCTGATTGCCGATCTTTATGGTTTGGTATACATTACCATCTATATCCGTTACCGTGCCGGTCTCTGTTTGTCCAAATGATGCTGAAATAGTATGATTTGCTGTAACATTTGTAAATGTATAAGAAGTTACCGCTCCCTGTGATACATCATCAACTGTTACATCAGTTATATGATAACCTGTATTAGAAGTTATAGTAAACGTCTGGCTGCTTCCGGAATTGACCGTTACTTCACCACTTGGACTTATTGTGCCGCCTGTCCCTGCTGTGGCCGTTATGGTATAAGTTGGTGTAATACTTTCCCCCATAACGCAGCGAACCGAAAAACCGTTCTTTTTATTTTGGTCGTATCGGCTCACGTCTGAATCGTTATAGTTCAGGGAATGGCCCCATGCGCCATCACTGCTGCCCTCGCTGGACGACCAGAAAGACGCGTCGTTACCCATACTGGTGTAGTTACCATCGGAAAAGAACCGATTGCCGCCCGGAAGCGCTGTAAAGCCGCTTTCGTTTGTTGCACCGGTGTTTGGGCTATCCCAATGAGCTGTTCCAACCTCTTTTAATTTTCCACCTGCATTCGTACCTAAATACGTTTCTAATTCTATCCACTCTTCATCGGTAGGTACATGCCAGCCCTCAGGGGATATATTACGGCTGTCATTTACGGCATACCAGTTGTAAAGATGACCGTATGTGTCTGCATTACTCACATTATTATCGTAAGTGCAGTATGCACCGGATGATAAGCTCGTCCACACTGAATTATCGGTTATAATCGGTATTGGATCCCCATTACGATAATTCGCCACTTTCAGGTTTTCAGCCATCCACCATTGGTTGCCAATTTTTATAGTTTGGTAAACATTGCCGTCTATATCTGTTACCGTGCCGGCTTGTGCAAATGTTGCTGAAATAGTATGACTTGTGGTTACATTGCTAAACGTATATGAGGAAACTGCTCCCTGTGATGCGCCATCCACTGTGACAGATAATATTCTGTACCCTGAATTTGGTGTTATTGTAAAAGTCTGGCTGCTTCCTGAATTAACTGATACTGTACCGCTTGGACTTATGGTGCCACCGGTTCCTGCTGTGATTGTTATCGTATAGGTGTTTATTCTCCACCCTTCATCTATATTTGAAGCCTCAGAATCTCCCGTTGGATCGATGTACTTTGCTATTGCGTAATACCAGTAATGTGTCCCGGACGAACTTGCCGAAATATCATCAAAATATATATTTGTTATAGTGCTCGTATTTATTTTACTGAATGATCCGGTCTGGCTTGTTGACCGGTAAACATCGTAACCCTCCAGGCTTTCAGTTGAATTGGCTCCCTCAGGCTTGGAAATTCTGTACATCGGATCATTTAACAAACCAAGATTTGCTATCCTGTCTCGTTTTTCAGGAGGTTCGTCTCCTAAAATCTTACCCAATGGTTTTAGAACAGGCGCAGTCCAGCTAACATGTACCTTATCTGAATAATCCCCATCTGAAGCAATCAGGTTTTGCGGGGAATTAAATTTAGTAATACTAATTGAATAAGGTCCGGTGTCTGAATGTAAGCTGCCGCGTATCATCACATAATAATCTGTTTCTGCATTCAAATAGATGGTTATCTTTGAGGATGTTCCCACACCTCCATCATCATCCGATTCGATCAATGATTCGATTGAAGTACTCAGGCTTGACCGAAGCTCCAAATAGGAATCAAGGCTCCCGGAGGTCTCAATAAAATAAGTTCCCGCAGTAGTGGTCCTGAACTTATACCAGTGCTGCTCACCATTTACACTAATTGTGCCCGATGTTCCGGATGCATTTATGGTAGTTGTAGTGACCTGAAGCACCGTAAACTCATTACTTGAACTTTGAATTGTCCCAAAAGAGACTCTAAAACTGTTGTCACTCAATGGTTGGGATATATATATATCACCGGTCCAGACACCCGATGTAAACGTTATTACCGAAGGCGAAACAGTCCCCGATAAATCGGTTAAATTTGCTGATTGATTAAAACTGGTTATTGTGTTTCCAAGTGAATCCTGCGCACGGATAGTAACTGAAAAAGGATTATCAACAAATTGTAATGAAGGAATATTGTCAATATCGAAAACAGCCAATATCCAGTCCAGCTCTATTTCAACAGGTGTGGTTTGACCCGCAGATATACTAAATACAGTTGATTCACCACTGTATTTTATTTTATTATTCTCATAAGCATTTGCCTCGATCTTATAATTTGAGCCCGGATCTAATTCCAGGGACAAAGTCCCTGTATTGCCTTGTCTTTCAAGATTTGCTGACCTTATAAAAGTTTCACCCTTGTACAGATTTATTTCTATTTCATCAACAATTTTTTGTTTTTCTAAAGGGAGCGTTGAAATTTCACCACTGAAAGTAATTTTAATATTAACGAATCCTGATTTATTTAAAAGTGTGTTGTTTGGCTGCTTTCTGCATGTACAAACAAAAAGATTGAAAACTATTAACAAAAAAATGATTTTTTTGAGATTATATCTCATGAGTTTTGAATTTCAATCCAATATTTAAACGAAAAATGTTTGTTTTCTTAAGAAAAATATTCGCAATTAATTTGTTATTTCCTGATGATATTGTATTGAATATCCTCTTCTGCAAATTCTCCATCCGGTAAAGATAAAATCCATTTAGTGACCTTGGTGTAATCAGTTGTTGAGCTGAATACTTTGTATCCACCAACAGATCTATCGAGTTTATCAATTGCTTTAATGGGATTATTTTTCTTTGAGCCGATTACTTTTATTACCTCAATATGGCTGTTTATTCCTATCGGTAAAGAGACCTCATATTCAATCCCTCTTTTAATTTCAGAATTAGATGGAATAATTGTATCATGATCTTTTTTTATAAAATTTTCTTTCTGGTAAGGATTGGGAAAGAGAACATAAACATTATTGTCAGAAGCAAAATTAAGGATCGTTATGTAACAATCTTCTGATGGATTAACTTTAATTCTAATTTGATCACCTGTATAGAATTGTTCCTGGTTCAAACTTAAATTTAAATTAAAAGATTTGCTGCTTTTAACATTCTTTACAACCTTAATTTCAAGATTTACTATATAAATAACGACCGGAGCTTTACCTTCCTGAATTACTTTTGTTTCTGTGCTCCACTTTATATTTTTTTCTTCAATGATTCTGCCGGATGAAAAACATTCGGTGAGAGAAACAGCCTTTGTGACAGGATCGTCACTTTTTTCAAGAATCATAATACGGTCTTTTACAGTTACTCCACAGATAAGTTCAATAGCTTTTCTTTTAGCATCCTGCAGAGCTTCATTTTGAACTTCATTTCGGGTTTTATTCCCTTCAAGTATTGCTTCACCGGATACTTCTACCCATTTAGCATCCTGTGCAAAAGAAGGTATACAGATTATCAATAACAAAAATGATGTAAGACTTTTAATTGTTAACCTCTTCATTAATATTTCCTAATGTAAAAATGGTGACCAGGATGGGTAATTATACTGTCTGCCATCATCAGGGCTAATTCTAACCGGATCGGTACCATCAGAATTCATAATATATAATTGCCAGGATCCACTTCTGTTAGAACTATATACAATTTTGGATCCATCCGGAGACCATGAAGGGACTGCCTCCTCCCATGACGAGTTGGTTAAATTTTGTACATTTGAACCATTATTATCCATAATATATATATCTTTATTTCCTTCACTTGAATTAACAAAAAGAATTATTGTCCCATCCGGAGACCAGGACGGATTATGGTTTACAAATCCATCATAGGTTATTCTTGTCTGGTTGGAACCATCTGCCTGCATTTTATAAATTTCCCAATATGCATCTCTATATGAAATAAAAATAATGTTTAAACCATCAGGTGACCAGGAAGGAGAAAGATCTGCTCCACTAATAGAAGTCAATTGAATTCGACCTGTACCATTTGAATTCATCTTAAGGATTTCTGTGCTGCTGTCTATGCGTGAAGAATAAGCTATTTGTGAACCATCTGGTGACCAGGATGGATACCACTCACTTTCAGGACTTGATGTCAGATTTATCTGATTTGAACCATCGGTATCCATTACATAAATTTCACTATTTCCATCTCTATTCGAGCCGAAAGCCACTTGTAAACCATCTGGAGACCAGGATGGATTCGAGTTCGAATATGTTGGGGTATTAGTTAATCTTTTTAAATTTGAACCATCAGGATTCATTATATATATTTCTGAAGTATTGTAATTGTCTTCTGTTACGGAAAAAGCAATTTTTGTATTATATTCCAAAAAAGAGAAAATTCTAATTGAAAAGTCTTTTACGGCACTCTGAGACCCGGAGATGACCTTAACTGTAAATGTATATGGATTTGTACTATATTGAGTAGGCGTACCTGAAATTGTACCCGCTGTACTCAAACTTAATCCGGGTGGCAAATTACCAGAATCTATACTCCAATAATATGAACCTGTTCCACCAGTTGCCTGCAATGTATGTGAATACATTACCCCTTGACTGCCATCTGGTAACGTTAAATCGACTATGGTGAGGGGTGATTCAACATTAAATGTATTACTGTATTTCTCAATAGAGCCAACGTCATATGACACCTTTATTTTATTATTTGAATATAGCTGATCAATAGTAACATTTCCACTCCAAATCCCTGAAGTTAAAGTTATTGTAGAGGGTGATATTGTTCCTGTCTCATCACTCAATCTAACTGAGTTATTGAATGTGGGTATAGTAGCTTCCACCGAATCCTTAGCATATACTGTCATAACAAACGGCTGATTGATAATCTGCGGGGATGATATCGTAATAATATCAAAATCAGCTAAGATCCAATCCAGTTCGATCTCAATAGATGTGGTTTGACCACCGAATATATTAAAAAAACCTGATTCACCACTATATTTTACTCTTTCATTCTCGAATGCGATAGCTTTTACCCTGTAATAATTACCCTGGTCCAATTCGATCGATAACTTACCTTCAGATCCTTCTCTTGTAAGTTCACGGCTCATTATAAAATTAAGATTTTGAAATATACTAATTTCAATCCTGTCAACTAATGCATACTTCTTTAGATTATTCGAATCAGTTTCTTCATGTAAATTAATCGTACAGTTTATTTTGCCTTTTACCCTTGTCTGGTTATCAAGGGGGAGTTTTTTACAATATATAAACATTACGGCTAATATCATCAGAATATAAATGAACTTTTTCATTCACTGTTTCCTTTTTTCAAAACTCAGAAAAATAAATTATGTAACTATTTTAATTTGGCCAGACCGTTGTAATAACCAATCTTCCTTTATCAGAGGCACTTTCTTTTTTACCACCTGCTAAAGCTGCAACACTTATAACAACACCGCCTCCTATTACATAAAGAAGTGTTTTCCCTCCTGATTTTTTCGGAGAAAGAACAGGTGTTTTAATAGACGGTTTTCTTTGTTTTTCAGTTTTTAAACTTTTTTTGCCATCCGGTTTTTTATCCGAAGCAAATATCTCACATGGCGAGTAAATAGAAAAAATAAATGTAATGATCAGTATAATGGAAATAATCTTTTTCATTTTTCTATCCTCTATTTTACATATTCTATGATAGTCTTATCAATTAATTTCGTTTCTCGAAGGATATCCAGGTCAGGGAAAATCCCCGGATTCTGTTCCCTGTCTAATTTTAGAGCTTCATTTGGAACATTTTTATTTAAATAATCCCATATTTCGATTACTGTTAATTTTTTGTCATCATTTGCATCAGCATATCCTTTAAATGCCCTGAATAAATAATAGGAAAATACTCCATGTTTTAACTGATCACTATTGCTGCTGACCTGCTGTTCTGATGATGCAGTAAAAACAATAAAATCCTTCCCAACTATATCAGGGAACTTAATTTTAATTTTTACGGGATTAATATTTACGGCTAAAGGCTGATTTTCTACAGACATGCCTGAAAAACACGACTCTATAAAGATCATGGTACTTTTAGGATTGATCCTGTTTATTTTTTCGTATAATTCATTTAAATCAATACCGTTGGTTGCCTGTTCAGCTCTTACATCGTAAGGTATGAAATAACCCTTCTGTGATCTCACATCCGGATACCCATGACCGGCAAGATAGATAATAAGTTCCGATTGACCTGGGGTAATTCTCTTTTTCAACCATCCGCTGAGTTCGTCAAAAGCATAATCGATTTCAGCTTTTGTTGCAGAATCGTTTATTTTAAAAAAGATGTTCTGTTCAGGCAGACCAAAAACATTTCTCATATATTTATAAAATATTGTTGCATCACGAACCTTGTATGTTGCTGAGGCATTGTATTTGTATTTCTCAATACCTAATATAACAGCGACGGTATTAGGTCTATTGTTATCAGGATATTCGGGTACATCATCTACATCAACAAGATTACTTCTGTCAAGTACAATCTCTCCTCTTAACTCTTCCTCAATCGCTTCAATCTTTAATTCCTCGCTTTTAGCAAAAGTCTGTCCCATGTCAAATTTAAAAGTTTCTATATGATCTGTATATTTATTTGAATCATATGCATGTGCCTTTACTTCAACTGAAGGATAATTATAAAATGAATTGGTAAAGATCACAAATGGGATTCTTTTAAATTCTCCCGAATTTAAATCCCCGATTGAAAATACATTATCTGTTCCGCCGTCGACAGTTCTAAAATTAATATTGCCTTCTTCAGCTTTTTCCAAATTGATCTCTAACTTAACATCTTTTGCTAATCCCAGTCCCTTATTTTGAACAGAAAGAATAATTTTCACCATTTCATTTTTTTCTACCAGACCGTTATTGTTATTCAATGGAGCTGAGTTTGGTCCCAAAACATCTCTATTGTCCAATGCATCGACAAGTAAAGTTACAATTTCCGGTTTTTGATATTCCAGTGTATTAAAGGAGAATGCAAATGGTGCCGGATCCAGGTGATAATATTCCTCTAAAACTTCGATCCTGTATTCACATTCCTGGGTAGGTACTAACGAATCTGCTCTAAAATCAACCGCTATTATCTTTTTTTCAAGACCACCAATAATCCCAACTTTAATATTTTTATTAACCGATATTTTTTCATTTGTTGATATCGGCGTAAGTAAAATGCTTACTTTCCCGGGATACTGGGTTTTATTTTCAAGTTCAATGGTCAGAGTTCCCGTTTCAGAAGCATCAAGACGGTTATTATTTGAAGGATCTGAAAATGTTTTTCCTGTTACCAGAATATTAGCTGGAAATGCCGGTTTGCCATCCGGGCTTTTTGTTTCTGCTGCAATGACTTCAGGTTTTCTCAAATTTTCAATGATTGAATTAACAGCAAGTTTTTCATCAGTATCAGTAATAAGCTGTAAGTATTTTGTATAATACCGAACAGCTTTATCGTTATCATTAAGATTTGTATTCACCATACCGAGATTAAAGAAAACGTCTGCAAAATCAGATTTCAGGCTTGCGGCTTTCTCAAGATATAACATTGCATTTTCAAAATCGTCAAGATCAAAATACAGGTTTCCAAGATTGTAGGCAGCTTCAAAAGACTTAGGATTTGAATTGAAACATTTTTTGAATTCTTCGATCGCTTCATTTTTCTTATCTGTTTCCTGGTAAAGAACACCTAAATTAAAATGAAAATCCGGATTATTTGACTTTAGATCAACTGCTTTCTTTAAATACCTTTCAGCGGCACTGTATCTTTCCTGGGAAAGATACAGACATCCCAGGTTATTATTTATATCGGGGTCTTCAGGTTTAGTTTGTAAAGCCTGGAGATATTGATTTTCGGCTTCCGATAAATTTCCCGCTTTCTGATATTCCAGAGCCTTATTATAAAGC
>JBHPGK010000085.1:0-14144 GCA_042570605.1 Candidatus Zhuqueibacterota bacterium | reverse complement strand
GAGGTAGACAACCAGGACTGGGAAATTTACGGGTACGGGCTGCTGATATGGCATATTGATGAGAACGTGATATTAAGTAATTTCGAATCGAATTCAATAAATACCGATCCCCTGCACAGGGGCGTTGCACTGGAGGAAGCTGACGGAGCAGTGGATATCGGCTTACCGAGAGAAGATATATTTCCGGGTTTCTTCACGCCGGAATTCGGGCAGCTTTTTGATGCATTCTTTGCCGATACACTGGAACTGGAAGATTCAACTTACATAGGTAATTCTTCCTTTACACCATATACAAACCCGAACTCGAACAGCAATCTCGGCGGGAAAAGCCATATTTATATTACAGATATTTCGAACAGCGGTAATATAATGAGTTTTAACCTGGACAATGAACATCTTGTCGAAGGTTTCCCCTATTACATTAAAAATGCCGAAAACATTTTCCTGACATCATCTCCAAACGGCGAAATTATGGCAGTAGATACGGCTGTTAATGAGATACATATGTGGGATAACAACGGCGCTCCTTTATATGATTATTCTTATCAGCAGGAGATTCCTGATATTAATAATATCCCAACTACAGAAGAAATTTTTGTATATACCCCTTTTAACGGGAGCATCGGCACCATTCCAGCGATCATCGACGAAAATAATGATGGAGAATATGAATTCCTGATAGGCGATAAGGAAGGGAATTTCGCTGTTTTCAGAATTCAGATAAACGAGATCGACATACCCAAACTTATTAAAAGTTTTAAACTTGATCCGCCGGGACATCCGAAATTAATGGGTTTTGTTGAGGGCGGTGAATATAAATTCGTATATGTAACGGCAAACAAAAAACTTGTATCTTTTAACATTGACGGTGAGATCCTCTGGGAATTCCCTAACTGGGAATACCCGAATCCCGGACTGGTTATAGATTTTGCATTCAATTGGATCAGTGCCGGAACTCCTGCGGCTATCTTTACAAGATCAGACGGTCCGGTTTACAGGCTTCAGGAGAATATACTTCGTAATTCTTACAATACAGAATTGGAAGGTAAAGTCCAAAAAGTCATATGTGCTGATCTGGATATGGACGGGACTGACGAAACAATACTTGATACCGATTCAAAGCTCATTATTTTAAGCGGCGGATACATGAGTCCGCAGCAGGAAACCGACTTCCTCGATATGGATTTTGACGATATTTCAGCAGGTGATATCAATAATGACGGAGAACCCGAGATAATTGCGTACAAGGGCAATATACTGTACGTATTTAACGGCAACGGGACGTTATTTGACAATTTCCCGTTCAAAATGATTAATTTCAGGGGATACGGTAATTTCAGCGGGACCCCTGCTGTTGCGGACATCAATGAAGACGGCTACCATGAGATCATAGTCGGTACCGATTACGGTGAAGTTTTGACCTTAGACCGCCGGGCAAACGTTCTTCATGATTATTCCTTCTCAGCTTCAGGGAAGATCATGGAAATTCTGGTTCATAATTACGGTACAAATGAAACTGCAATCACTGCCCTTTCAAGTGATAATTATATTTACTCCTGGCGGCTGGGAACAGATTTCAGTACAGAAAATGTCTCATGGAGCGGCAGGTACAACGGAGGGTTGAACAGCTCGCATTTTTCAAGCTCCAGACCGCATTCTCCGAAACAGTACACCGCATTAATGCCGAAAGAACGTGTTTATAATTATCCAAATCCCAATGAAGAGGATTTTACCATAATCAGGTATTATTTAACGGATGAAGCAAGTGTAAGGATCAAAATACTCGATCTAACCGGAAACCTTGTTAAAGAAATGCTGGGACCCGGGCTGGCAAATACGGACAATGAGATAAAATGGGAGCTTTCCGGGATACCGAGCGGTATTTACCTTGCAGTGGTAGAAGCAAGATCAGGAGACCGGAAAGAATATAAAACAATTAAAATTGCAGTGATTAAATGAAACGGTATTTTGTTTATATATATGCAGTTATAACTATTGTCTTAAGTAGTAATTTAAGTTACGGGCAGTTCGAGGAGTTCAATCATCCCGAACTTGAATGGAGAACTATCGAGACAAAACATTTCTTCGTTCACTTTCACCAGAATGAGCGATGGGCTGCAGATTATATCGCAACTCTCGCGGAAAAAATATACAGTCCTGTAACTGATGTATACGATTTAGAACCCGATTCCAAAGTCCACCTGGTCCTTAAAGACACTGATGATTATGCCAACGGCGCAGCATTTTTCTACGACAATAAGATCGAAATATGGATATCCCCTATCGACTTTACATTAAGGGGTACCGAACACTGGTTGAGCGATGTAATGACACATGAATTCGCCCACATAATATCGCTGCAGAAAACATTTAAGATGCCCCGCAGTATTCCTGCGCTCTATATACAGGAAATGAACTATGAAAAGGAGAAACGTGATGATGTCCTTTTCGGATTCCCCGACAGGATAATCTCGTTTCCCGTTGCAGGTGCGGTGATCCCCATGTGGCTGGCTGAAGGTATGGCGCAGATCCAGTCGGAATTTGAAGGTTATGATGCGTGGGATTCGCACAGGGACATGATAATCCGTACAAGGGTGCTGCACGACCGGCTTTTAAGCCTGAAGGAGATGAATTCGTTCGGTAAGACCAGTATCGGAAATGAAAGTGTATATAATCAGGGATTTGCTTTTACGAGGTACCTTTCAGGAAGATTCGGAAAGGATTTCCTTAAAAATGTCGCAGAAAACCTTTCTTCGCCTTTTGTGTGGACGATAGGGAAAGCTTTCAAAAAAACTACCGGTACGGATTTAAATGATGTATACGGTGACTGGAAGAATGAATTAACCTCAGGTTATGATTCCAAAACAAAGATCATAAAAGAGAACAGAATTGAAGGTGATGTTGTCGTTTCGGAAGGCATTTCCAATCTTTATCCGACATGGTCGCCTGACGGGAAAAAATTTGCATACATAGCCGGAAAAGGTGATTATATTTCCCTGACATCACTCTATCTATATGATACTTCCACAAAAAAAGAGAAACATCTGGTTTCGGGTGTAAGTTCATCTCTTTCCTGGTTCAATAATAATGAAGATATCCTGTTCGCAAAACAGGAAAAAACAAAAAACAATTCACATTTCTTTGACCTGTTCAAATATAATATTAAAACCGGGAAAAAAGAGAGGCTGACATACGGTAAAAGGACGCTTTATCCTTCCCTTTCTCCCGATAATAAATACGTGACTTATTCAACGCCCATGAACGGTTCGAAAAACCTTGTTTTATTGAATCTTGATACTAAAGAATACCAGATAATATCAAATTATACAAATGGCGAGGAAGTATTTGAATCGGTCTGGCACCCGGATGGCAGATCGATTATTCTCAGTGTGTCTAAATTGCAAGGAAGATTCATCGCTGAGTACGATTTTGAAAAAAAAACATTGCATAAACTCATCGACCACGGTACGGACTCACGTAATCCCCATTATTCAGCAGACGGTAAAAAGATATATTTCAGTTCCGATAAAACCGGTATTTTCAACATTTACTGTTATGATACCGCATCCGGTTCAATTTCACTGCTAACGAACGTATTGACCGGCGCTTTTATGCCTTCATACAATTCCGAAAAGGGACTTCTTTTTTCCATGTTCACAATAGACGGATATAAAATTTCCAAGATCGCTCAGAGCACTGATATCCCGGTTAGTTTAGCCGAATACCGCAAAGGTGCCGTTAGCGTTAAAGAAAGAGAACCTGAAATTGTAAAAAAGCACGAATCGCACCCCTATAAAGCGAAATATACAAAAACCTCCATAATACCGCGCCTTTATATCGACTACGGTAAACCAAAACTCGGATTGTATGTGTTTTCCAATGAAATATTGAACAAATATAATTTTATGGCAAGTGCGGCAATCAATAAGGACGGTGATTACGATCTGTTCGCTTCCCTTGAATACAAGGCTTTAAAGCCGACCCTCTTCCTGGAATTGTACGGTCTTTCAAGAAGAGCAGATGATTATGTGGATGAGTTGAATAACGATAAAATCAAACTGTCTTTGATAGAGGCAGACCTTGGCATCCGGTACCCTCTTACACGGAATCTGACCTCGCAGCTTACTTTTATTATTGCAAGGTATAATTCATACATAAAAATACTTCAAAAGGGAGTCAGGTTTCCCGCCATTGACTGGAACTATTTTATAGGCAGAGAGATAATATTCAGCTTAAATTACAATGGAATTGCACCTGCATTGGACAGCGAGATAAATCCGGTTGGTTTCAGGATCAATTTTCAGTATAAACGCGAGCTGAACAAATTCATTGAAGACTTTGCTTTTAACGAGGATTTCGGGACTATACAGGAAATTTATTCAAATTACAATTATAATCAATTCGAGCTTGAAATGTATCGTGGATTCAAACTTCCGTTCGGGATAAAAAGAAACACCCTAAGCTTTTCTCTCAGTACTGGTATTATAGATGAGAACATATACGATTTCTTTCACCTGTATGCAGGCGGACTTATCGGTCTGCGGGGGTACAATTATTACTCTCTCGGAGGCAGGAAAAAACTGGTTGCAGGTTTAACGTACCGGTTTCCGATAACTACAAACAGTTTTCTTGGATTTGGACCTTTTCAGATCAATAAAATTTACCCGTCTGTTGGATTTTATACGGGAAATGCCTGGAACCGCGACATTAAAAATTTCAGTGATCTGAAAAGTGAATTTAAAAATTTCAAGAAAACACTGGATTTACAGATGCGCATGGATACGTTTTTTTACTACACTTATCCTATGAAGATCGGCCTGTATGCTGCTTATGCATTTGATGAGTTTGAGAGTTTCGGTATAAGGCAGGGTAAGAAATGGAAATATTATTTCAGTATACTGTTTGATTATTTTTAGGAGTTTTGAACATGAAATCTAAATTATTTATTATAGTAGTCCTGATATTATGCAGCATTTCTTATGCATCAGATAAAAAAGGTTTATTGAGAAAAAACGATAAAAAACTCAAAATATTCAAGACTGAGAACTCCGTTTTGCTCAGTATGAATGTTCTGCCCGGGCTTCCCCAGAATATTTCTGATAACGGCAGAAAGTCATACTTAAAAGGTGCTCTGTTCTCGCTTATTTTGCCCGGTGCCGGTGAATTTTATAATAAAGAGTATATAAAGGGTGCGGTATTTACAGCAGTAGAAGTAGTTTCGTGGGTCGTATTTTTCAAATACAATGATCTGGGCAAGAAAAAGGAAGATGAATTCGAAAGGTTTGCAGATGCACACTGGGATGCGGATGGATACAGGGAATATGTAAGCGGGCTTTCAACCATTCCTGATCATTTCACTCATACGCTGCCTGAGACGAATACACAGCAGTATTATGAAATGATAGGCAAATACAACCAGTTTGCGCCTTGGTGGGATGATTATGACGAATCTGAAGGCGATTCTGAGATACGTTATGATTACATGGATGTCCGGTATGAGAGCAACAGGCATTTCAAGAAAAAAAGAACGGCAACTATGGCTATGCTTTTAAACAGGCTTTTCAGCGTTCTCGATACAACGTTCAAGATAAAAAAGCACAACGAATTATATGCAGGTATCAGGTACAGAAAGATCACTGATGACAATTACGGATTTTCGTTAACATTAAACTGGTAAGTATTATCATGAAAAGAAATTTATTAATATTAACAATCCTTATTTTAACCGTTAACATTTCCTTTTCCCAGGAATATCAGTTAAAGCAAGACCTGACGTCAATAAATAAAAACTTCAATATAAAGTACAAATACCAGTCAAAAAAAACCATATCCACTGCAAAAGCGTTTTTACTGTCATTTCTGGTTCCCGGACTTGGGGAACATTTTATAGGTAAAAAAGGAATTTCAAATTACCTTATATTTTCAGAAATATCATTATGGCTCGGGGTGATCGGTACAAACATGTATGCAGGCTGGCTGGAAAACGATTATAAATCTTTTGTCGCAGACCATGCCGGAGTAATAACCGCCGGTAAACCGGACAGATATTATGTGAATCTGGGCAATTTCATGAATATTTATGATTACAATGCAAAGAAACACTTTGACCGGGACGACGGCCTTGTTTATGATGAGGAAGGTGATTACTTCTGGCAGTGGGATTCAAAAGAAAACCGGGAAAAATTTAAAAAGATCAGGATCAGAAGTGACAAGCTCAGAAACAGGACTACATTCTTCCTTTCGGCTGTCTTTTTAAATCATCTGGTCAGCGGACTGAATGCTGCCCTATGCGCAAGAAGTCTGAATAATGAAAACCTTTCACTCAATTTTTCTGCAGAGAATACGCTCTTCCCTACATATTATGTCGGTCTGAATTACAAATTTTAGAAATGCTCTGGGATTAAATTCCAGACTTTTTACTGGACAACCCCCAAAATTTACAAGTTTATATGATTTATCTTATTGATAATGTAAATACTTAAGAGAAATATAGACAAGAAAAATAATTAAAACGAAGATGTCATTACGAGGAGCGAAGCGACAGCCTGTCCCGATTTCTCGGGATCGTAATCTGCCTGGTTTGTGCTGAAATTTTTATCATGGTGGTAGTCCAGTTAAATTCCAGACTTTTTACTCTTGATAATGAGATTCTTCACTTCACTGCGTTACATTCAGAATGACGGATTGGCAGTGAGATTGCTTCATCATTGTGATCCCACTTACTAAAGAGGTGTATATAGATTTCTCACTTCGTTCGAAATGACAGTTCTGGGCTTCATGCACTTTTATGGGAATGACACAAATAGTAGGTTGTTATTCTGAGCGCAGCGTCGCAATCTACTACCATAAAACCAAATAATAATTTCGATGAGATTTCTTTTCCGAATTCCCGTGGGAAGCTCCTACTACAATAACAAATACTTTAATCTAAAAACACTTATTTTTATCGCCGTCGAAGGTGTTCTTTCACCTTCGACAAATAATACTTTCACAACAGAGATACACAAGTTTAAATAGCGAAGCATTTAGAGTGATATCCCGAATTTGTAAAAATATTTGTTACTTTTAAATGCTTCACCACAGCCAGAACACATATTTCCTTGACATCAGGGACAATTAAATATAAATTCCCCTTAAATGTATACCTTGAAAATATTAATCATATTCAGCTTTATTTTTTTGTTCTGCGGGAATCTCGACGAAGATAAGGATATTATATATGATAAAGCATATCCGGTAGCACTTCCACATTTTGACAATTATGATCCGGAATACTCACCTGATGCAAAAATGATCGCTTTTCACTCGGAAAGGAGCACGATTACAGGTTCAGATATCTGGGTCCTCGACCTTGAACCGGATGCACTTTATAAAATGACCGATAATGATTTTAATGACATTGGACCATACTGGTCACCTGACGGTAAATATATTTATTTCCATTCTGACAGAAATGCCCGTTTTGATATTTACAGAGTGCCATTTCCAGAAAAAGGAGAAACAGGTATTATCGTAAATAACAGCAATGACAGGTACCCTGTTATATCAAGAACCGGAGACAGGATCGCTTTTTCATCAGACAGGGCCGGTACTTATGATATATGGACAGCCGATACTGCAGGCAGCAACCTTGTACAGATAACTGGTTTCAGCGCAGAAGAGAACTTCCCCTCATGGTCAAATGATGACAGATATCTGGCATTTTCATGTGATAAGGAAGGAAATAAGGATATATACATTATCGACCTTGAGACCTTTGAATTAGAACAGATTACAACCTCAAAAGGAATGGATGTTAATCCAAGCTGGTCACCGGACGGGAAAAATATTGTCTTCGTTTCAAACAGGACAGGTATCACTAATTTATGGCTGTACAGTATTGAATATCAAACTGAGAGTCAGCTAACTTTTTACCCGATAAGAGATATTGCTCCCTCATGGCATCCCGGTTCGGCTAAGATACTGTTCATTTCTTACCGTACAGGTTATGATAATATCTGGGAGATATCAATCTACTGATTCATTCTCTTCAGCTTTATGCATTGTTATACCTGTAAATCCGTAAAATATGGAAACGAGCGGATTTATCAGATTTAAAAACGCAAAAGGAAGGTATAACAAAGGGGATACGCCAAGTGCCCCTGCCATAAATGCACCGCAAGTGTTCCATGGTATCAGAGGAGAACTTAAAGTGCCCGCGTCTTCAAGACAGCGCGAAAGATTCTTCAGATGAAGTCCCCGCTTCATATAAGCAGTCCTGTACATTCTGCCCGGAATTACTATCGAAATGTACTGGTCTGATGATATAATATTAAATCCAATACAAGTCAGTATTGTAGTTGTAACCAGCATACCGGTATTTACAGCCATTTTAAGTATAGCATTGGCTAAACATTCCAGCATGCCTGTACGCTCCATAACACCGCCGAATGATAGTGCACAGAATATCAGTGAGATAGTGGACATCATGGAAATTAATCCGCCCCTTGTAAGAAGTTCATCTATCTTAGCTACTCCTGTTTCTGAAACAAAACCCGAGTGTGCAGCATTAATAACCTGACCGACATTATATCCCTGAAAAACTACTGCCAAAATACCGCCGAGGATCGATCCTGCAATAAGTGCAGGAAGAGCCGGAACCCTGAAAATCACCATAAAAATAACAAGGGCAGGAGGTATAAGCAGCCATAAATTTATATTAAAATTACTCTGAATAGTATTTAACATTGAATCAACTTCAACGGAATTTATCTCAACATTGCCGTATTTTAAACCGATTATCGTGTACAAAATCAAAGCAATGACCAGGCTTGGCCCTGTTGTGTAAACCATATGCCTGATATGAGTAAAAAGATCTGTTCCTGCAGTTGCAGGGGCAAGATTAGTTGTATCAGACAGCGGTGACATTTTATCCCCAAAATAGGCACCGGAAATTATTGCGCCTGCTACCATAGGAGCCGGTATCCCCATCGTATTTCCTATGCCTATAAGTGCAAGTCCAACCGTTCCGGCAGTAGACCATGAACTTCCTGTGGAAAGTGATACAAGTGAACAAATAATGCAGGCAGTGACAAGAAATATTGATGGAGCGATCAGTTTTAAACCGTAAAAGATCATAGCCGGTACTATTCCGCCAATTATCCATGAACCTATAAGCGTCCCTATAACCAGCAAAATCAGGCATGCCTGAAGCCCCAAAGTAATACCGTGAACAAGTCCCTTTTCAATTTCTTTCCATTTGTAGCCCAGACGTACCGCCATCAATGAGGCGACACATGTTCCCAGGATCAGAGGTATATGAGATTCGCCCTCAAACTTAATTATTGTTAGACCGATAAAAAGTATTAAAAATACAACCGGTATCAAAGCTTCCCACAACCGGGGTTCTCTGTGCGTAATTTTACTGTCTTTTTCCAAACTATTTCCCCTTTTTCTTAAACAGATTCCTTAACAGCCTGTTAAAGAATATTCCTAAAACAGTAACAAATCCGATTTGAATTTTAAATTCCGGTAAAAATAACATTCCGATAAAAAATCCTATTAAAAATGCAAAAAATATGGATATAAGAAGTTCTTTCAAAATCTAAATTAAGGTTTGAAAATAAAATTAATTATCATAAAAATCAAATAAAAAATATAGAAATCAATCCCATTTAGAGAAGACTGTATCTTTCAGCCAGTTTTTATCATCTTTCTCCGGATAATCGGAATTATAATGCAACCCTCTGGATTCTTTTCTGATCAATGCGGATCTTACGATCAAGTTGGCAACGGTTGCTAAATTTCGAAGTTCAATGACCTCAGGCGTTAATTTAGCCTTCCTATAATAATCTTCAGCTTCCTTATTAAGGACTTCAATTCTGTTAAAAGCCCTTTTTAGGCGGAAAGTAGTGCGTACAATCCCGACATAATCCCACATTAGCCGCTTTATATCCATTTTATCGTGAGATATTAATATCCACTGTTCCTCGAGGTGGTTTTCCACTTTTGCCCAGTTAGGAACGTATGGAAAAGATGATTTATCCTTATCTATTTCCTTAACGGCGTTAATTGCTGAACGGTCTGAAAAAACCAGTGCTTCCAGCAGTGAATTACTCGCAAGACGGTTTGCACCGTGCACACCTGTAAAAGCAACTTCTCCGCATGCAAAAAGTTTTTCGATACTTGTTTTACCATTCAGATCCGTTAAAACCCCACCGCAAATATAATGGGCAGCAGGGACAACAGGGATTGGCTCTTTAGTTATATCTATCTTATATTTCAGGCAGGTCTCATAAATGTTGGGAAAGTTGTTTTTGATATAGGAAGCCTGCAGCCTTGCTGTATCCAGGTAAACATAATTATCCCCCCGGTTTTTCAACTCCTCATCTATAGCCCGGGCAACTATATCTCTGGGCGCCAGGGATCCTCTTTCATCATATTTTTTCATAAACTCTTCGCCGCTTTTTAATACCAGAACAGCTCCTGCGCCTCTTACTGCTTCAGATATTAAGAAAGATTGCGCTTCGGGGTGATATAATGTCGTAGGATGAAACTGCATAAATTCAAGATTTCCGACTTTTGCGCCTGCCCTGAAACTCATTGCGGTTCCGTCACCTGTCGCAATATCAGGATTGGTGGTGTGCAGGTAAACCTGACCGGCTCCTCCCGTTGCAAGGAGAGTCACTTTCGATACAAATATTTTTACTTTTTCGCTATTTGAATCAAATGCATAAACACCCAGGCATCTGACATTTCTTTTTCTATTATATTTCGGATATATTGTCCTGTGTTCCGTTATTAGATCGATCCCGATATGATGCTCATAAATGGTGATATTTTTGTGATTTCTCACAGCATTTACAAGACCAAATTCTATGACCTGCCCTGTTTTGTCCTTTGCATGTACAATCCTGTTTTTAGAGTGACCGCCTTCCCTGCCGAGATGCAGTTCACCCTTTTTCTCATGAGTAAATTCAATACCGAGGTTGATCAGTTCTTCAATCAGTCTTGGTCCTTCGCTGACAACAAGCTCTACAGAATCCCTGTGATTAAGCTCTGCTCCTGCATTTATTGTGTCTTCAATATGATTTTTGAATGAATCATTACTGGAAAATACAGAAGCAATACCACCCTGAGCATAATTTGTATTTGATTCTATATCCTTTTTTTTGGTCACTATGGAAACGGTGCCGTATTCAGCTACTTTTAAAGCAAAGGTAAGCCCTGCAATCCCGCTTCCCAAAACTAAAAAATCAGTTTCAATTCTCTGCAATTTTTCACTCTTTTGAATAATTTATTATGGTTTTACTTATTAAGGCCAGCATTTCTGATGCCGAATTATTCCAGTTGAACCTGGCTGCCCATTCAATTGCATTTCTTGAATAAGTTTCTCTCAACTGATCGTCTTTTATTAATTTAATGATATTTTCAGCTAATTGTTCAATATTTCCGTATTCAAACAGGATCCCGGTTTTTCCGTCAAGTACAGAATCTTTAAGACCGGGAGCATTTGTAGCCACCACTGGGGCACCGCATGCATTGGATTCAATAACTGTTATTCCCCAGCCTTCTTTGCATGAAGGATTTACAGAAAGATAGGAACTTTGAAGAATATTTACTTTTTCTTCTTTTGAGACAAATCCGGTAAAATCTATGACATTTTCAAGTTCGAGGGATATCGACAGGCGTTTTAGAAAATCCATATTATCACCATCACCGACAATTTTTAGCTTCGCATCCGGGATTCGTCCATGGACTATTTTCATTGCTTTTATCACATGGTCTACACTTTTGTACTTTTTTATCCTGCCGAGATAACTTATTACGGGGAATGGTGATTTTTTTGAAGCATCAGGTACAAACAGATTATGATCAACACAATTATATATTACGGTTATATTTTCTTCTGGAATTCCTTCAAAAATCATATCCTTTTTTGAACTCTCTGATACAACCGTAAAAGGAATATCCCTGTATACGCTCCCGATAAATTTTTCAGCTAAATAAACATACATTGCACCTGGAAAAGAAGCCTGTAGAAAGATGGTTTTCTTAAATAGATGGTGGACAATAGCCAGGATCGGGACATTTTTAACAAGTTTTGGAGTATAAAATGGGATTTTGTTTATATCATCAATTACTATATCAAAGTCAGAGACGTTAAATAATCGGTTAAGATTCCTGTAAAGGACAAAATTAAAGGTATTGCGGCTGCCCCTTCGGATCACTTTAATCCCGTCTATAACCTTTTCAGGTTCACCATCCGGAAAATTCGAACAGAATAAAGTAACTTCATGTCCAAGCCCGACTATCCTTTTGAATATCTCATGCATATGAACTTCAGCGCCGCCTCCATAAGGATTTTCGATACACTGCCAGTTCAACAGCAGAATTTTATATTTTTTTTCAGACAATCTATTTTTTCCTTTCCCTTGAAATTAAAAACATCACACCACCTGGTAAACTTGAAACGATACCTATGATATATGCCAGTAATTCCATCAAAACAGCTTCAGGTCCTGTAATTCCAATTTTAGAGAACAGAATAACAGCCGTCTGTTCCCGGACACCCAGTCCGCCAATTGAGATCGGAATTATTATCACCAGCAAAATGATCGGTATCATAATAAAAAAATAAACAAAATTTACTGAGATCCCAATCGAAAGCGCCGCAAAATAATGTACCATTATCCTTAATATCTGAACAATAAATGAAACACAGAATATTTTAAACAAGATAAACTTTTTCTTCTTGAAATGATATATATTATTATAGATATCATGAGCGCCCTTGTGGAACATGCCCGGTAATATTTTTTCACCAAAACCCTGAAATTTTTTTGCAAACCGCTTAAAAAAGAAAAACAGCAGCATAAAAAGCAGAATTAAAAAAAATCCAAACGATGACAAAAATATTATTTTCGTTTTAATAAATTCTCCGGAAATAACTGCAAAAAACAATGCAAAAAATGAAAGCATAGATAATCCCACCAGCCTGTCTAAGAATACAGTTGACAAAGCAGCGGGGCTTTTACCTGATGTTTTTGAAATGTCATATACCCTGACAACGTCTCCGCCAATAAAGCTTAAAAGAAAATTGTTGAAGAATAATCCGGTATGGTAATATTTAAAACTCTTTCTGTAAGGAAGCTTAACATCGGTCTCATTTAAGATCATATGCCATTGATAAGATCCGAGAAAGTTACTTAATATTATTGCTGCCAATCCGGTCAGGAGCCAAAAAATTCTGGTTTGCGATAAAAGATCAATCAGATCCGAAAGATCGATCTGTGTGGTAAAAATATATGCTATTAATGAAACACTGATTACCAGCTTTACAACAAATTTTGTTACTTCTTTACCTTTCTGCATCTCTATCCGTTCTATATTTTTATAACTTTTTTCACGCTTTTCATTTCAAGGAGATTCTTCTGTACATCTTCACAGCCTGAATATGCGCTGTAAAACCTGAATGAAATTTTCCATACATCCTCAGATTTCACCACATTAATTCCCGAAATTAGTTCAACATCATCAAGCATTTTACAAATTTTATCATACATTTCCATTCCATCTTCTGTCCAGACCTTGAACGTCCTGAGTTTCCTTTTCAATTCCAGGTGTTTTTCAATCTTCCCCAAAAGAAATAGAACAATTACAGCGATCAATGTAACACCCGCGGCAAAAATGTAATACCCCGAACCTATAACTAATCCAATACCTGCGATAACCCATATTACAGCAGCAGAAGTTAGTCCTTTCACGAGCCCGCGTGACTGGATAATAGTGCCTGCTCCAAGAAATCCGATACCTGTTACTACCTGCGCAGCAATTCGTGCAGGATCAGCATTTGGTGAACTTGAAGCTTCAGCAACCTTGATTGAAACTATCATCATGACAGTTGAGCCAAGACAAATAAGGATGTTTGTTCTCAGACCTGCCGCTTTACTCTTTATTTCTCTCTCGAGCCCTATGATCCCGCCTAATATTATCGCAAGTATCACTTTAATTAATATCTCTAAGTGGATTTCTGTAAACACTTACTTGCTCCTTTGTCTAATTACTTCATAAAAAACGACCGATGAACTGACAGACGCATTCAGGGAAGAAATTTTGCCGAACATCGGGATTTTCACAAGAAAATCACAGTTTTTCTTTACAAG
>JBHPGK010000084.1:0-14361 GCA_042570605.1 Candidatus Zhuqueibacterota bacterium | reverse complement strand
CTTCACCAGATTATCGAACCGATGGTTTTTCAGATAAATCCGGAATTTATTAATTACCTTTCAATAAAAGTAAATCCCGGACAGATCTCATCAATCATAAATTTCATCGAAAATACCTGGTATAAATTTACGCCCAATGTCCCTTTTGAATACGATTTTCTGGATAAACAGTTTGACAACCAGTATCAATCAGACATTAAAATAAGAGACATCTTTTTATATTTTACCACTATCGGAATTTTTGTTGCATGCCTCGGTCTGTTCGGACTTGCTTCATTTTCTTCCGAGCAGCGGACAAAAGAAATAGGAATAAGAAAAGTTCTCGGAGCTTCTGTACCCGGTATTATATCCCTTCTTTCGCGGGATTTTATTAAACTCGTACTGGTCTCTAATATATTTGCATGGCCTGCAGCTTATTATACCGTAAATAAATGGTTACAAAATTATGCGTACAAAACAGATATTACCATTTGGTCTTTTATCGTTTCTTCAATCATTGCGGTAATTATTGCATTGCTTACTGTAATTTATCAATCAATAAGAGCAGCGACAGCTGATCCGGTCACCAGCCTGAGACAGGAATAATATTTCTGTCACCCTCTGAAATCATTTTAATTATTTCACAAATTATGAAACAATGTCTAATATTCTCCGTATAATTTCATAAAATGTGAAAAAATGGGGGAAAAACCATGCTAACAAAACTTGAAGAACAAATATTGCTATCTGTACTCAAATTTAAAGGTGAGGCTTATGGTATCAGTGTTTATCAGCATCTTGAAAATGTTACAAATTCAAAAGTTGCGATCGGTGTTGTTTATTTCACACTGGACAGACTGACCAAAAGAGGACTGCTGACATCCTACAAAGGTGAACCAACCGCTGTCAGGGGCGGGATGAGCAAGAAATTTTACAAAGTTACCAAACCTGGAGTATCTGAACTCGAGGAATCAAAAAAAATAAATGATACACTCTGGGACGAATTTTCCGAGTTAACCACAAATAAAATAAAGAAAACTACATGAAAAACAGACCTCCAAAATTTGCACGCCGGTTTTTAAGGCTTTTCATTAATAAATATGATCACGATTCCCTTTTAGGGGATTTTGACGAGATGTACTATTTTCAACTTAAAAACAGGAAAAAAATTAGTGCCCATCTCTGGTATTGGAGGCAGGTATTCAGAGCTTTTCCAATTTTTATTCTTAACATGATCAAATGGAGTCTTATTATGTTTAAAAATCACTTTAAAATCACATTCAGGCAGTTCAAAAGACAGAAGGGATACTCTTTCATCAACATTTCCGGTCTGGCAATCGGACTTACCTGCTGTATCTTGATTTTATTATGGGTGCAGGACGAATTAAGTTATGATAAGTATAATACAAATCATGATCAAATATACCGTATTTGCATAAACTGGCTGATCGAGAACAATGAAGAAAGCCAGGCAACCACGCCTCCCCCGCTGGCAAATGTATTAAAAACAGAATACCCTGAAGTGCAGCATGCGGTAAGACTTTATTCTACAAAAAACAGCATGTCCGTCCGCTATAAGAAAAAAACCTTTAATGAAGACCGTGTTTTATATGCAGATCCCGATTTCTTTAGAGTGTTTTCAATTCCGCTGGTGAAAGGAGATACGCAAAATGCTCTTTTGGAAAAGTTTTCGATAGTGATCACTGAGGAAACTGCTAAAAAATATTTTGGAGATGAAAATCCAATAGGAAAAATCTTAAATTTTGAAGATAAAAGAGATTATATCATTACTGGAGTTTCCGCTAATGTTCCGGAACAATCCCATTTCCATTTTGATTTTCTTGCTTCATTTGAGACACTAAGCCTGGCAAATAATCCGGTCTGGTTAAATATGCCTGTTCATACCTATGTTCTTTTGAAAAAAAACAGCCTTCCTCAAGAGTTAGAGACAAAATTCCCAGGACTAATAAAAAAATATGTTGGTCCTCAATTAAAGCAGGCAATGGGGATTAGTCTGGAGCAGTTTCAAGCAGGTGGAAATAGAATTTCATTGATCCTTCAGCCAATAACCGCCATTCACCTTCATTCAAATCTGGCTTTTGAATTAGAGACAAATGCAGATTCCAAATATATTTATATATTCTCATTAACAGCAATTTTCGTTCTCATAATTGCTGTAGTTAATTTCATAAACCTTTCAACAGCAAAATCTGCAATTCGTGCTAAAGAAGTCGGTATAAGAAAAGTTTTAGGATCAAACCGGCGACAGTTGATTGTACAGTTTTTAACCGAATCTACTATTCTGACCTTTTTGGCAATTTTATTATCAATTATTCTTGTTAGGATTATTTTACCTTCTTTCAATAATTTATCAGGTAAAAACATAGAAATTAATCTTATTAGCACATGGATTTTGCTGCCGGGAATTGTGAGTTTAAGCGCTGCACTTGGAATATTATCAGGCTGCTACCCCGCTTTTCATCTAACTTCTTATCATCCCATAAGAGTGATCAAAGGTATCTTCAACATTAAAACAGGAAGCCGGTCACCACTTCGAAGCGGATTAGTAACTCTTCAATTTATTTTTACAATTATTTTAATTATCGGAACATTTACTGTTTACTCTCAATTGAAATTTATCAATAATAGATACCTTGGTTTCGATAAAGAACATATACTTGTATTTGAAAGACCAAAGATTTTGGGGAATCAGCAGGAAACATTAAAAAACACTCTTCTACAAAATCCTGATATTTCGGCTGTATCCTCGTCAAGACACCTCCCGGGAAGGAGATATACTACCCAGGTATTCAGACCTGAAGGGAGTGACCCGGAAGGATATGAATCACTGGTAACCTATTTTGCAGAATATGATTTTTCAAACGTATATCAGCTTGAAATGATCAGCGGAAGGTTTTTTTCCAAAGACATCTCGCCGGAGTATAATTCAATTTTACTTAATGAAGCAGCTGTAAATTTATTTACAATTGAAGATCCGGTTGGCAAAAAATTACTGCTGCCTGAAGCAGCATTTAATATTATCGGTGTAATAAAGGATTTTAATTATGCACCTCTGCATGAGAAAATTCAGCCGATGTGCATCAGGTATCTTGATCCCGAAGATGCAAATTACATGTCTGTTCGAATTAGACCGGAAAATATCAATAATACTATTCAGTATATAGAGGATAATTTAAAGATTTTAGCACCTTCACAGACTTTTAATTATTACTTTCTTGACCAGGACCTGGAAAATCATTATAAAGTTGAAAACAGAACAGGTAAGCTGTTTACAATTTTCTCATTTCTGGCAATTTTTGTAGCCTGTCTCGGGCTATCCGGATTAGCTTCATTTATTTCCGAACAAAGGACAAAAGAGATCGGTGTGAGAAAAGTATTGGGAGCTTCCTTGTCTAACATATTAAAGCTTCTTTCCAAAGAGTATTTTAGATGGATTCTTATTTCGAACATTATTGCATGGCCGCTTGCCTATTACATGATGAATAAATGGCTCCAGAATTTTGCATACAGGACCAGCATAAGCATCAGTTTATTCTTCTTAGCCGGTTTGATTGCAGTTACGATCGCTGTTATCACTGTTAGTTATCACTCCATTAAAGCCGCAACAGTAAATCCGGTTGACAGTCTGAGGAATGAATGAGATGAAAAAAAACAGCAAAAAACCGCCCTTTTTCGCACGAAGTTTTCTAAAGACTTTGATCAACGCTTATGAACATGATTCACTTATAGGTGATTTTGATGAAATGTATACCACTATCCTGAAGAAAAATAACCGGCTGAAAGCTGACTTTTGGTATTGGGCACAGCTTTTTAAAGCTCTACCGACATTTGTTAAAAATTCGTTTATTTGGAGTTTAACCATGTTAAAAAATTATTTGAAAATCAGTCTGAGGAATATCAAAAAGAATAAACTGTTTACTTTAATAAATTTATCAGGATTAGCTATTGGAATTGCATCAGTTGTAGTAATTGCACTTTTTATTCGGGATGAATTGAGTTTTGATAATTTTCATGATTATGGTGAGAGAATTTACAGATTAGAAAAGAATGTTACCTTACCGGGCAGGACAATGGAACAGCATGCAATCACCTCAGGAAAAATAGCAGGTGCAATGGTCGCTGATTTTCCCGAAGTGGATAATGCGGTGAAAATATTTGAATGGCGGAGACAGTTATTGGTAAAGGATGACAAAAAATATTATATAGAAAACGTCCTGACTGCAGATGAGAATTTTTTTGAAATATTCAGCTTTAAACTTTTAGAAGGCGATCCGAAAACGGCTTTAAAAGAACCTTATTGCCTTGTTATCAGCGAAGAGTACAGCAGGAAATTTTTTCCGGATGAAAATCCGATGGGAAAAACACTTAATATTCAGGGAAACATATATATGATCACCGGTATTGTAGAGGATCCGCCAAAAAACTCTCATATCCAGTACAGTATGATTGGTTCCTGGTCAACAATATTAGACCAGGACTGGCTTAATAACTGGCGGACTCAATGCATGTATACATACCTTTTGCTTGATGATAACAATAATGCTGATGTACTACAGAAAAAATTCCCGGGATTTATGAAACAGTATATGTCTAACAGGATAAACGTATATTCTCCATATTTAAAACCGCTCAGCAAAATACATCTTCATTCATCTCAAACAATGTATGATTTGAACTGGAAAAAAGGTAATATTAACAATATTTATATTTTTCCGATAATTGCCTTATTCATACTTCTGATCGGCTGCATTAACTTCATGAACCTTTCTACTGCCCGTTCTGCTAAAAGAGCAAAGGAAGTTGGAATGAGAAAAGTTGCCGGTGCTTATCGAAGCAGCCTTGTTAAACAGTTCCTCAGTGAATCTATTATTCTTGCTTTTATAGCAATGATGACAGCTGTAATTATCAGCAAACTGATCCTGCCTGCTTTTAACAATTTTTCCGGCAAGGAACTCTCATTAGGTTTTGAGAATGCGCTGCCGGTTCTCCTGTTATTATTTGTCGTAACATTATTTGTTGGTTTAATTTCAGGAAGTTACCCTGCATTTTTTCTTTCATCATTTCAACCTTCATCCGTATTTAAAGGCAATCTCAAAACTGATTTAAAAAATAAAATCTTAAGAAAAGGGCTTGTTATATTTCAATTTATTATATCAATTGTTTTAATTTCCGGAACCCTGATTGTTTATAAACAGCTGAATTACATAAATAAAAAGGATCTTGGTTTCAATAAAGACCATGTGGTCATACTCAACAATAATTTGCGAAGATTGGTAGATAAATATGAGTCTTTTCGATCCAAATTGATCTCTTACCCGGAGATCACCGATGTTACAGGCTCAAGGCATATTATGGGAGAAGATTATAATACATACACTGTATTACCGGAAGGAACAACTGAAGATGAAAACTGGATTGTCGCATGTATACCAATTGATTATAATTTTATTCCCTTTATGGATATGGAATTGATCAAAGGAAGAAATTTTTCAAAAGAACATGGAAGTGATCTTACAACCAGTATAATCATAAATGAAACTATGGCAAAAAAATTAGGCTGGGAAATTCCTTTAAATAAACGTATTGATATTACTAGAGATAGACCTGATGTTTTTTATGAAAGCAGAGTGATAGGTGTTGTAAAGGATTTTCATATCAAATCGCTGCATCACAAATTTGAACCGGTCATCTTTTTGATACATCCGGAGTGGATGCAGAGAATTTCTATCAGAATTTCTCCTCAAAATATCCGGGGTACTTTAGGTCAAATTGAAACACTCTGGAAAGAATTTGACCCTGATAATCCTTTTGAATATTCCTTTCTTGATGAAAATTTTGATAAATTTTATAAATCTGAGACCAATCTTGGTAAAATTTTCAGCTATTTTACAATTCTTACGATCTTTATTGCATGTATGGGACTTTTTGGTTTGGTTTCATTCACAGCAGAACAAAAAACAAAAGAGATCGGCATCAGGAAGGTACTTGGCGCTTCAGTTTCGGGATTGATGGTTTTATTATCCGGCGAGTTTATAAAGCTAATTATCCTGGCAAACATTATAGCACTTCCTATTGGATATTATTTCGTAAACAGATGGCTGCAGAATTTTGCTTATAAAACCCATCTTGGAATAATGCCCTTCGTACTGGCTGGTTTATCGGCAATTTTTGTAGCTCTATTAACCGTCACCTATCAGACAGTTAAAGCTGCATACAAAAATCCGGTCGATTCTTTAAAGGATGAGTAATACAGGCGGTAACCTCCACGTTGAATGCCAAAAGCCGCATTAATGCGGCTCCAGAGTGTTGACAAACTCTTGTTGTTCATAAAATTATTGCAAAAGAAAGAGAAATTTAAAAATGTCATTCCCGTGAAAACGGGAATCCAGTTCATGTAACTTAATTTTAAATAACAACTTAAGAAAACTGGATTCCAGCCTGTCAGACTGTGTTAAAACGACAATAACAACAAGAACAAGGGTATCTTTGTGAAGAAGTCCAATGGTCTTATAATGAATAAAGCGACTGTATAACTGCTGTAATAACAATATATTAGCAGGCAGATTGCTTCGTCGCTTCACTTCCTCGCAATGACATTTAAATTTCGAAAATCTTATTAAAACAATCGTTTTCACACAGTCTGTGTGCAGGAATGACAATTCTTGATTTTTGTTTTATTATAAACATTTTAATTAGAATTTGATTTTGTCAATAAGCTAAAAGCAGCATTAATGCGGCTCCAATACCATTTACGCCGGCGAAGGAGTTCTTTCTCCTTCGCTTTCAAATATTTATTAATAATTAGATATTAATCCGCGGGATATAAAAAACTTCTGGCTATAGCCTTTGCTTCGTCATAAATCTCTTTGAGGGGAATATTATTTTCTGAAGCTATTTTCTTGCAGTCTTCATACTCGGGAGAGATGTTCGAAACTTTTCCGCTAAATTTACTGACCTTAATATTGATCTTTCCAAATTTCGTTTCAACCTGGAGGATTTCTCTTTCGAGTATTGCCCTGTCTAATCTCTGTATCCTGACTCCTATAGTGGTAGATTCGGAAAAAATTATTGAAAGTGCTTTATCTATATCTTTTGCATTTATTAAAAGTGAAAGAAGTGTGGCAGGTCTGTTTTTTTTCATAAAAATGGGTGTTTTATAAACATCCAGTGCCCCTTCTTCCATCAGTCTTTCAGACAGATAGTCAAAGAATTCAGGATTCATATCATCAATATTGGTTTCCAGTAAAACAGCATGATCGGTATGATAATCTTTATGCTGCATTGTACCTATAAAGATCCTTAAGAGATTCGGGATCTTAAGTATTTTGCTTCCGGCACCATATCCTATGCTGTCAATTTTCATTGAGGGTATATCACCAAATCCCTGTGAAAGAGTTTTAAGCAGTACTGCACCTGTAGGTGTGACCAGTTCAGATTCTACACCGGTGGAATAAACCGGGACACCTTTTAACAGCTCCGCAGTCGCAGGAACAGGAACCTGCAGTTTACCGTGACGGGTATTTACAAATCCCGTCCCTAAATGTACTTTTGAAGCAAATATTTTATCTATGCCAAGTTTATTTATCCCTATTACCGTACCTATTATATCTATTATGGAATCTAGAGCCCCAACTTCATGAAAATGCACTTTTTCAATACCGGTATTATGGATTTTTGCTTCAACTTCGGCAAGATAAAAAAATATCTTTTTACTAAGATCCTTAATTTCCCGATCTAACGTGCTGTCATCAATTATCTTGACTATATGTGACAAATGGCGCTCCACTCCATCTTCGGATATTTCAACAGTTATTTTTGTGCCTGAAATAGAATTCCGCTTTACTCTCTCAGCCTTAAGTTCATAACCGGATACATTCAGTTTTTTTAATTCCTTTATTAAAACATTTAAATCAAGGCCTGCATCAATAAGAGCACCTAAAACCATGTCGCCACTTATACCTGATGCACAATCAAAATACGCTATTTTCATTTTTCCACACCTAACTGGTTGATCATACTTGCCAGATACCCGGCTCCAAAACCATTGTCGATATTGACAACAGCAATACCGGGTGCACATGAATTCAGCATCGTCAATAAAGCCGACAATCCGTTAAAACTTGCTCCATATCCTACACTTGTGGGAACTGCCACAACAGGCTTATCGACCATACCGCTTACGATACTTGCCAAGGCTCCTTCCATACCGGCAGCAACGATCAGGACATTGGCTTCAAATAATTTACCTGTATTATTAAACAGCCTGTGGATACCCGCAACACCGATATCATAAAGACGTTCCACCTTATTTCCCATGACTTCCGCAGTTACTGCAGCTTCCTCAGCTACAGGCATATCTGATGTCCCCGCGCTGACAAGCAGAATTTTGTTATCGGATTTTGCCGGTTTTTTATCACCTATTAAAATGATCCTCGCCATATCAAAATATTTTGCGTCTTTTCTTACCTTCTCCACAGCATCAAATACATCTTTTTCAGCCCTTGTCGCCATTATTATTCTGTTTGAAGCAGAAAATTTCTCTATTATCTTGACGATCTGGTCTGTCTTTTTACCCTGGCAGAATATAACTTCCGGGAAACCCTTCCTTAGATCCCTGTGTGTATCTATCTTTGCAAATCCAAGGTCTTCGTAAGGGAATGATTTCAAGGTCTCCAGGGCTTCATTAACATCAATTTTCCCGGATTTAACATTTTTAAGCAATGTTGTTAATTTTTCTTTATCCAATTATCAATTCCTTTAATAGAATATTTTGTTTTGATTTTAAGGTAAATGTTCATTCATACTGCCTGTTCTGTAACCCTCAAGGTCAAGTGATACATACTTATACCCAAGAGTCTTAAGATGTGTTGCAATTTTTTCCGAAATATTTTCCTTAAAAAATTTATACACATCATTTTTTGGTACTTCGATCCTTGCAATACCATCATGGTCTCTCACTCTTAACTGTTCTAAATCCAGCAGTCCGGTGATAAAGTCTTCAGCGGATTCCACTCTTTTAAGCCTTTCTCTGGTTATTGTCGTACCCAGTGCAATTCGAGTCGCAAGACAAGCCTGCGATGAAGCATTCCATGTCACAAGATCCATGTCTTTGGAGAGTTCTCTGATTTCTTTTTTTGTTAAGCCGGCTTCCTTTAGTGGACTTCTTACTCCCAACTCTTCAACGGCTTTCATCCCCGGCCGGAAATCGCTTAAATCATCGATGTTTGCACCTTCAATTACGTAGTTCAAATTGTTCTCTTCAGCTAATTCAACCAGTTTAGAAAACCTGCCTTTTTTACAGTAATAACACTTATCAGGCGGATTCGAAGTAAACTTTTCATCATCAAGCTCATTTGAATGAACAAAAACGTGCTTTACACCAAACAATTTAACAAGCTCCTTTGCCCTTTTAAGCTCCTTTTCAGTAAAAGAAGCTGATATTGCAGTAACAGCCATAATTTTTCCGGGTAAGTTATCCTTTGCTGCTTTAAGCAGGAATGTACTGTCTACTCCTCCGGAAAAAGCGACTAATACACTTTCCATTTCAGACAGGATTTTCTTAAGTCTATTAAATTTGTCCTCTATCATGATTTTCACACCTCTTCGCAGGTTTTAACAATTTAAGAGTAAATTTTTTAATTACAAAAACAAAATCATAACTGTCCGGTAAAAAATATATTTTTGGCTACTAAAGTGTTAATATATAGCAAATTACAGATGAACTAACGGTTATAAATTGAATATTGAGATTCTTCACTTCTCCCGGTTTACCGGGATCAGAATGACGTTGTAGTATTGGGCTTTCACGTCATTCTGAGCGCAGCGAAGAATCTCATCTTAAAAATCAACCGGACAGTTATGAAACAAAATAGTGATATGAACATACAAAAATTTTAGAACCCGCATTTAATCCCCGGAAAAGCATTATATTATTTAAACATTAAATAACCGACAATAATTCCAATTTAAAAAACAATAACAATATGTCCGAATACGTACACGTGATGTTCATTAACGGGCACATTCAATAATTTTAATGTCGCTATCGTGCTTGAATAATACCAATTTCTTTTTGGCATAAAGATTGCAATATTGATTAATAGAAAACCTATAACCGCATTTCGAAAGTTAAAGAAAACAAGAAATATGTTTAATTACTACCTGAAAAACCTTATCGATAATCTGCAAGAACCATTTGCAAACCATTACAAAAATCCAATTTCATTTTTATCAGTTAAAAAAGTTCAAAAGATTTTTTATCCGAGGTTCAAAGTATATTCGGGATAAAAAGCACCCCTGACATACACACAACAAAAAGGGATTCCTCAATTGGAATCCCTTTTTATTAAATGTTATCGATAGTCATCTTATTACAACGCAGAGCATTGTAATAAGATGACTGGTCTCAGAGTCTCATTCCAGCGGTCTCCGTTGGAATGTTAGTGATCTGTAACACTCAATTTGGTATTGCTTAACAATGGTTCGTTATTTCTTTTCTGCCTTACGTTTCAACTCACGGCTGTGTTGATAAAACTCCTCCAGTGTCATTTCCTTAAGAAATACCAAGCCTCTTGTAGCCCTGATCAGCGGACTCGGATTTTCATAAAACCATTCACGACCGAGACACTGTTTAATAAACTCATACTGTTCAACCTGTATCTTTTCTGCAAGTTCTGAAAACGGACCATCGTGCTCATGGCTGGGAAATGAAGCATCTTTCTGTGATATAAATGTATTAATAAAGGCATTGTGCATTATTGTGAACATATTCAGAGAAACAGGTACATAAATATTAGCTTCACCCGGATGGAACCTGTACCATACATTTCTGTATCCCAGTATTCTAAGATCGGACCTTCCCGATTTTTTTTCATATCTTTTCACGGCTTCTGTAATTGCCTGAAGTACTTTATAATGGGTATCAGGACCGCTTGCTTCCGGGTCCATGGCAACAGTTATGACATCCGGTTTAACTTTTTCTAAAACCTCCAAAATCGGCAGGACATCTCTTTCGGTGGTGGGTTCCTCAGTAAAAATATCGCCTGTGTAAAAACCAAGTCTCAGATAAATAATATTGGAACAGTTCCATCCAAAATAGCCCCACAGGCATTCTGCTTCCCATTCACGGCACATACCCTTTAGCATTTGAATATAATCAAGGTCTTTTTTACCCGGGTACTGGGTTTCAAAATAATTCTCCAGTTCATCCAGGCGGTTCTTAATACTAAAAATATCATATTCGTCAAAAATTGTGATAAGATTCCTTAGAAATCTCCGGGCAATACCTTCATTTTTTTCATATTCACTTTTTGCTGCTACACCGTCAAGATACTGCCATACATCCCTGTTCCTTGCCTTTTCGTTAGCCGGATCAAAATATCCCTCTTTAAAAAACTGAGCAAATTCATGAGTATCGATGAACTTTCTAAGGATATCCGCCATTTTTTTCATAAAAGCATTTGAAACAGCAGTAAAACCGCTTGTAAGTGTCAAAAAATAATGAGTATTTGTTTTGTCTCTGGTATGACGTACAATGTACGGCAGGCAGCCGAGCATAAGATCATCATGATGCGGCTCTGTATGTAAAAAACGAGTGGAACTGTTGAATTCTGTCCCTCTTTCCAGTTTACTAACCAGGCTGCTGTGAACATCATTTAAAAGTGTTTTATAATCGACTGTATATTTTTTTAAGATCACCGATGTGAACTGGTCGGATTTAAGGGTATTTTCAGGCAGGGATAATACAGGTTTCCTCTTTATATTGGCAAGTCCGGTGACATATCTTTCAATATCAGTATTATTCAGCTTTTTTGATTTTGAAATTAAATCTATCTTTCTCTGTTTAAGAGAGTTCGCAGCTCCTTCGGTAAGAAAAAATCTGGCATGTTTTAAAGAATGCAGCGATGTAGCCGGAAATATGATATTTTTTTCTTCCTGGACTGCCCCGGCAACAATTTTGGCTTTTGCTTCACCCGCAGCAATAATTATCGCCGTACACTCAGGATTATAAGTAATTGTACCAAGACCGATGGTAATTACAAGGCATTTTTTTGATATTTCAATCCCGCCAAGATCGACCGCTGCAGAAGCTTGTGTTTCAAAATTCGTTGGTGTTAATCTTGTGGTTGAATAATGGTCTGACCCGCGTATGTTAAATCCAATATGACCATCCGGTCCGATACCACCCAGAAAAAATCCAATACCGCCTAATTTCCTGATCTTTGACTCATATTCCAGACACCATTGATCAATTTTTTCAAGTACCCTTTTTTGTTTCCGTTCAAGAAATGTTCTTCCATGCCTGTATCTAAGGCTCAGATCTACGGTAAATCCGGGCCAAACCGATTCAAGCGTTTCATTGTTTTTAAGACCGATTTTCGAACAGTCAATGAGCATCGCTTTTTTGCGGTCTAATCCGAAACCATCGATATAAAAACGGTTTACATAAAAATAGAAACTGTTATGCTGAAGAGGATTGATCGGGTAAAATTCATCGATCTGGACAAAATTCAGCCCGGTCAACTGAGGTTTGATACCGGGATTTATCCCATTCGCTTCCAGGTCTTTTTGGGTCTTTACCGAATCCCATGATTTCATATAATAATTTACCCATTTAATGAAATATTCCGGTGTTTTTCCGGTTGGCAGAGAAACAACGCCCTCCGGATTATTCTGTACCCACTCGATAAATCTTAAAGCTGTCAATTTCCCTAAGTCAGGAAAATTATCAACGACGATCGTCTTGATCTTTTCATGAGGCGGGTATAGGATTTTAAATTTTGAAAGCGACAGTGCCTGTTTTTCAACAGGAGAAAGTTCTTTTCCCGAATGTGACATGTTTTACCCTTTCCCATACGAATGAAACTTATATTTCAATATAATATATAATGTTAAAAAAATAAACAGAATATGAAAATAACATATAAGTCCATTTGTTTTTTTCTAAAGTATGAACTATTGAAATACACAAAATTAACGGTTTTTCAGAATAAAAAAAGCCATTTACTTAAGCTGAATCTGGGATTATGATGAAACAATTATTGGAATATTAATACCCCGTCAGGGGTAAAATATTTATAGACGCTCAACACTCCTCTAAACATTTTAATCCCGTAGGGACGAAATGTAATTATTTGGATTTAAGCATAAATTTAATGATTTAAACGAACATGCCGTCCCTGACGGGACAAGAAATGGCGGGGGCATAAATGCCCACGCTAAAGACACTAAAGACGGCTAAAGCCGCCTTTAGCCCCATTTATGGGGCTTGGCACATTCAGCGTGACGGTTTACCGTCTCGCATTCTCATTCATTTCCCCATATTTAATTGCAATAATCCTGTTTATATAGTATATTTTGAATAATAATCTGCTTTAACAATTAAAGGAAATCCTGATAAAATGGAGAATAATATTTCCACTTTTCCTGTTCATCCCGAAGCTGATAAATTCTGTGCAATAACCTGGAACGAGATCATTTCAAGGTCACCTGAAATTCATACTTTCGAAAGAGACCTTTTAGTCATAGCAGGTGTCAAACTTATCGACCTGATCGATTTTTTTATACTGCCTGATAAAAATAATACTGCCTCAGAGCTGGAAAGTTACGGATACAAAAAAGAAGAAATTGAAATTGAAAACACTTACCGAGTATTCAACCATCCACTGTCCATACTGCCCCGGTTTTTACTCAAATCCGTAGAAAAATCCGGCAATGACTTCCCTCTTGGCGCAGGATTTAAAGTAGAGAATTTAAACAGGTTTCTGGAAGTAAATCAAATTGCTGCAGAAATTGAAGGCGCGAATCACAGCCCATTCCGGAAAGCAAAAATATGGTCAGGCAAAAAAATTGAGATCTTTGCAGTTGAGAGAAACGGTTACAGGGGATTTAATACATCAGAAAATAACCGGGATTTTGAACTAACATATAAAAATATATATGATAAATGGGATTCACGCCAGCGGGTTTTCAATAATTCAGTCGAGGGAATGATTGAGACATTGAAACTCTCAGGTTCACTCGCTTCTGATGCAGATAAGCATCTTGCTGCTAATATCATTTTCAAGGTCGAAAGAAAATTCTGGCAGTCGAAAAACAAAGCAGGTCAAATGCAGTATGATCTTCAGGACAAATACGGGATCGGATGGATCAACCATGACCATCACACTTTCAGAAGTTCAAGGATCACTTTTCACATGCTTATACAGATACTGGAATCTTTAGGTTTTGTGCCGAGAGAGAAATTTTATGCGGGTGCGGAAGCCGGATGGGGTGCGCAGGTTATGGAACAACCTGAATGCGGACTGCTTGTTTTTGCGGATGTAGACCTGTCACCTGAAGAACTTGAAGGCGATTTTGCAC
>JBHPGK010000083.1:0-14365 GCA_042570605.1 Candidatus Zhuqueibacterota bacterium | reverse complement strand
ATTATTTATATTGTTCTTAATTTCTATCTGAGTTTTAGTGGCTTCTTTTACCCATTTTTCAGAAACGATCTGATTCCCTTTCCATTTCCCATTTTGCAGGATCATCTGCCCGAATTTTGCAAGGTCTCTTGATTTTATCTTTATGCCTCCATGGGTCGCACCGGTACACTGATATCCCATTTTATCCTTATTCCAGTCATACTCTTTAATCCCGAGAGGTCCAAACAGGTATTTCTCCGCAAACTTGCCGGCATAAAGACTTGAAGCATTCCTGATAATTGCTGAAAGGAGATGAACACTGCCGGTATTATAGTTATACACCGTTCCTGGTTCATACTGCACTGGTCTTGACAAGACGAATTTCATCCAGTCATTTTCTCTAACCATCTGAGTTTCGGAATTTCGCGGATCAGAGTATGAATAATGTTTTTCATACCATTCCAGTCCTGTCGATATTGTTAAGATATGTTTAAGCTTGATTTTTTGTTTTTTAGGATCGGCTATTTCATCTGCATACTGGGGAAGGAGAGATAGTACACTTTCGTTTACACTCTTTATTAATCCTTTGTCAATAGCGATCCCAATTAGTGTGGATGAGACACTTTTTGTAATAGACATGATGTCGAAAAGCGTGCTGCGGCTGCGGTCTTTAAAATAAACTTCATGAACAAGTTTCCCGTTTTTTACTATCAGATAACTGTAAATTCCTTTATACTGCTCATTTAAGATCTGACCTGTTACCTCGTTAATGATCTCCGAGTCAAGCCCTTCTGCTTCAAGGGACGAAACTTCCCACCCGTCATTCAGTTTTTGTGGGATTTTATAGTTGTATTTATCCTGAGAAAAACCACCTGTACTTAAAAGTAAAAATAACATTAATACAGCAGTAAAAAAAATGGTTTTATTTGGAAATAAAGTTTTAAGATTTTCCATGTTCAAAGCTCCTATGGTAAAAAAAATCCCCTAAATAATATCCTGATCTTATACCAAATTCCATTTGAATCAAACAATTTATCGTGTCTGTGTTTTTGCCAATTTCAGGAGGCAAAGGTGAGGAACACCTTTGCCAGCTATGCAGCATTTTTGCATAGCAATTAGAATTTGGTATTATATCTATGCCGACGAAGGTGTTCTTCACCTTCGTAAAAAGTGATCATTGAGGTGAAGAACCTTAACATGCTATTTTGTGTCATTTCAACCTAATCCTGATCTTAATTATTAACCGCAGCCTGAAAGATCATCATTACTGGTAAAAAAATATCGGCATCCTTTTTTGCAGCTGAGCATGTAATTATTACAATCATATCAAGTTTCGGGACAATATACATTGTCTGCTCACCGTATCCGTATGAGGCGATATAGTCTATCCTTTCAGAATTTACATTTATTTCACCGAGCCACCATAAATATCCCATGTTATTAGTATTTTCCGGAATTACAATATGCTGAGTTGAAGACTCTTCTACCCAACTCTCAGAAATGATCTGTTCAGAATTCCACTTCCCGTTTTTCAGGATCATCAGGGCGAACTTGGCTAGATCACGGATCTTCATTCTAAGACCGCCAAGCGTAGCTCCTGTACACTGGTATCCCATATTATCCTTATTCCAGTCATAATCTGTAATTCCCAATGGACCGAAAAGATACTCTTCGATAAACTGATCTGCAAATAATCCGGCGGCATTTTTAATAACGGCAGACAATAAGTGAACACTACCTGTATTATACTCCCATACAGTTCCCGGTGCATTAATGATCGACCTTGAAAGGACAAATTTCATCCAATCATAATTCTGGATCATCTGGTTTTCAGAGTTACGGGGATCTTCATAGACATAGGTCTTTTCATCCCAATCCATCCCTGATGATAACGTTAAAATGTGTTTTAGAGTAACTTCATTCATCTTTTCATCGGTAACATCATTCAGATACTGCGGCAGATATGAAACGACAGGATCATCAACACCGGTTATAAATCCTTTATCTATTGCAATTCCGATCAGAGAAGAGGAAACACTTTTTGTTATGGAGAAAATATCCTGCAGATGAGCGCGGGTGTATCCGTTAAAATACTCTTCATGAACAATAGCACTGTTTTTCACAATAAGCAGGCTGTGAATATCCTTGAATATATTTTTTTGAATTTTATCCGTTACAATTTCTATCTGTTCAATATTTATCTCCGCATCATTTAATGAAGCGACTTCCCATCCATCATCAGTTTTTTCAGGGATACTGTAGCTGTAATCAACAGTTTCTGTCGGCTGTTTACTGCAGCTTACAATAATAGCAACCACTAATAAAAATTTAGCTGAATACAGAAATGTCCGGTAAAAAAAGTGAAATATATTTCGCATATATAGTAAAACTGGATTCCCGTTTTCACCAACGCCTGAGGCGGGCACGCGGGAATGACACAATATGATTAAAAACAAAGAAATAGGATTGGTCATTTCCCCCGAGTCCTCGGGGGGAATCCAGATATTTTTGATTTTTACAATTTGATAATTTTGTTTCATTATTGATAATTACTTAAAATATTTCGATTAATTCTATACAAAACAAGAAGTTACGTGTAGTGCTCCTCCAATTTTATCTAAGCTGACTGTTTTTTGATAAAATTCTTTTGAATTTATCCATTATTAAACCCTGTATTAAACTTCACTCATTTACTGGCGCCAAAAGGGAAAGTGATACCGAACATTACCTGAAGCCCTTTATTCTTTACATTCGAATCAACAATATCTACAGTCTGAGACACATCTCCCCATTTTATGTCTGTAGATCCGCCTTTATTAAAATCTGACATGCCAAACGTATAGCGGGTTTCGAGAAATATCGACAGGTTTCCAACAGGATAGTCTATACCGGCACCAAGTCCAAAACCAATATCGATGCTCTTGTATACAGGTTTCAGGTCTCCTTTGAAAGTAATTCCGCTCATTTCAAGCTCTATTTCAGAACTTAAAAGAAATCCTATTGAAGGCCCGGCTACCAAATACGGTTTAACAGTACCGCCAAATTCATATTTCAAAAATAACGGTATTTCAAGATATGATGATTTCACCTTACCTTCAGGATCAGAATCTGTTTGAAGGGCACCTTTCTGCAAATACATGGGCTCCAGCCTTAGAAAGACTTGTTTATTTAAGGCGAGGTCTAAAACTCCCCCAATCCCGATAAAAGTACGGCTTTCATAAACACTTTCATCATCCGTTTTAAAAGTCGAGGAATTCAATCCTCCAATAATTCCGACACGATTCTGCGCATATACCGGCAGGCTGAACATTAATAGTGCGGCAGTAATTAAACATATAATTTTCTTCATTTTTTAACCTCCAAATATTACGATAAAAGGAATAGTTGTCTATTTATAAACATCAAATTTATTTATCAGTCTTTTAAAACCGCGAAAATAACAACGGCAATGATAATGATCCAGTAATTGAAGAAAAGTTTAAGGTGCAGCCCAAAAAGGACAAGCAGGTCATGATCAATCCTGGAGTTTTCACCTGCAGTTACATAAACTGTTCCATTTTTATTAATAAGTCCTTTGGGGTGGAAAGTTACAATCTCATTACCTGCATCATCGAGCCAAGCCCATTTACCTCTAAAAAAATCCAGACATTTCCATGTATACTTTTGCCCGGAAGTCAGCTCCAGAATTCCATTGTTATTACCAAGCCAGTTCAGGTCTATTGAACCGGTTTTTTCATTATTTACAGAGTTTCTAATTCTAAGTGACCTGTTAAAAGAACCGTATGATTCAAATAAATATCTGCTGTTCCCGATCTCCCCGGATGCATCGGCGCTGAAAATGCTTTTTCTTTTTAGTTCAGCAACTTTTTTACTGTCCTCAGATAGTTCATATACTTTTCTGAACATGTAAGTTTTTTCCCAGGACAGTTTTCTGTTTTTTTCTTTTTCCATTTGCTCCCAAATCCCTGTTTATATACTTAAAATTTATTTTCTCAATGATGTTTCGGGTAGTTCACCGGTTCCAAATACAAATGTGTCCAGAAATTCCATAGCTACATCTGAGACAGTTATATCTCCATATCCAAGACCGGGGTATGCCCCGCTCAACCTGTCATTGTTTGCACAAATAATGAATGCCAGTTCATTTTCCGGGATTTTGATAATAAGAGAGGAGATCGCATCCCACCACCCATAATGCCAGATGATCTTAGTTCCCTGTTCATATTGAACGAACCATCCGAGTCCATATGGTAAAGTTTCCCCGCTGTTTGAAACAGCAGGTGTGAAAACCTGTTGTTTTGTTTCCTCACTCATCAGTGTATTATTATCAACCGCAATAGAATATTCCGCCACTTCAATAACTGTTGAAATAAGACCTGCAGCTGAACTGAAATGAATCGGGTAATTCTGCCGCAGTGCACCGGCGGATGAGTAACCTAATGCCAAATTCCGGATAAATTGAGATGCATCCAGTCCTGTGATCTGGTAAAATGCCGGTACAAAAGGAGTAGGGCCGGTTTTTCGGAGTCCAAGTGGTATTACTATCCGCTCCGCAAGCTGCTCGGCAAATGTTTTCCCCGATGCCTGCTCTATGACCTGGTCCAAAAGAAGGTATCTGCCGCCGTTGTACTGGTAGTATGAACCTGGAACACCTTCGGATGTATGAGTAAAAAGATGTTTTACGCGGATTATTCCCGGGCTCTCCAGTTCAATACCATAATCAGAAACGGGATCTTCAAGGTTTATCAGTCCTTCTTCAACAAGCTGCATAATAACGGTTGATGCAAAAGTTTTTGTCAGGGATGCCAGGCGGTACTGTGTATTTGGAGTAGCTTTAATACCGTTTTCTACATCAGCAAATCCAAATCCCCTGGCTCTGACCATATTCCCGTTTTTTGCAATAGAATAGGAACATCCCGGAATATGAAGTGTCCTGCGGAAATCCTCGAGTCTTAGTTCAAATTCTTCAATATCTTCTGTGGTCTCTCCCATTTCTACCGGTCCGGTTGTAGAGGGTCCGGTAATATTTTTATCTTTTTTACAGTTTAAAAAACATATTAACGTTATACAGAAAAATATGGTAAAATATTTAAAGTGTTGTTTCATTTAGGGGCTCCATTAATAAGAAGATAAAATTAATATTTATAAATACAGAAATATTTGCTTTTGTCTTTCAATAATCAAATACTTTACTACTCCCATTTCTTAATAAGAGTTGTCATTCCGTCCCGGTACACCGGGATCGGAATCTACTACCATAATAGCTGATCATGTTGCCGGCAGATTACGACGTCGCTCCGCTCCTCGTAATGACAATTTTTCTATTTCCATTTGCTTCCACATGTTGATTTCTAAATCAACGGACTCCAAGGTGTGTCGGGCAGCTCAGCAGTACCGAAGATAAATGCATTCAAAAATTCCGTGACAATTACAGAACGTGTAACATCTCCGTCATTCCGGATCTGGGGATGCGACCACTGAAGAAGCTGGGTATTTCCTATTATTATAAACGTCAGTTCTCTTTCAGGTATCTTCACAAGAAAGCCGGAAGTACCGTTCCAGGCACCTCCATGCCAAATGATCTGTACACCGTTATAATTCTGGATAAACCATGCATAACCGTAAGGGAATCTCTCGCCATTGTTCAGAGTGATCTGCGTAAGGATTTCTTCCCAGCTCTCTTCACTTATCAGCATCCTGTTATCAACGGCAATTGAAAATTTTGCAAGGTCCATTACAGATGAAAAAATTCCCGCAGAAGTACCAAAATACATATCATAAATAATTGGGCTTTTACCATCGAGCCAGTAAGGTTTAGCTATTTTTCTTTCAAATTCACTTCTATTTACATTAAATAATTCATAGCTGTATAAATTGTATGGATTACACGCAGTATTGGTCATTCCCAGGGGATCAATAACCTTTTCTATAAGTAACTCACCGAATGGTTTACCCGAAACCTGCTCAATAATCTGATCAAGATAAGAAAATCTGTTGCCGTCGTAATTGAAATATGTACCGGGTATGCTTTCTGAAGTGTGGGTCAAAAGATGTTTTACCAGTATTACGCCATTGCTTTCAAGTTCAATACCGAATTCCGAGACCGGAGTTTCAAGATCAAGTAATCCTTCTTCGACAAGATGCATTATTACAACAGAAGCCATAGACTTTGTCATTGATGCGATACTGTAAACCGTATTCGGTGCTGCCTGTATATTATCCTCTTTGTCGGCATATCCAAATCCTTTTGCCCAGACAACCTGTCGGTTTTTTATGATGCATGCCGACATTCCGGGAGTATTATTCATATCAATGCGCAGACTTTCAAGACGCTGCTCAAACTGCTCAAGGCTTTGTGCAGGCACACCGGCTTCCAATGTTGGAAGGGTATATGTATATTCTTCCGGTTCCGTACTCTGTTTACATAACAGTGTTAACAACGCTAAAGTGAATATCAGTACCGGATAAAATTTAAACTTCTTCATATAAAATAGTTGTTTCAGTAAATTCATCATATTCCAATCATACCCAAAGGCTTAATTTTTTGCATCGAGAATTAAACTCACAAGTACACCGGATTCAATACCTGAAACGGAATTATTAATGTCGGTATTCACCCTGTGAACAATAACAACATCCATCTCGGGAATTACCAGGACAAAATGACCGCCATATCCGCGGGCTGAAAACGCATCGTTTAAAGCTACAAACGGGACATGTTTGCCGTCAACTGCAATCCACCACATATATCCGTATCCTCCTGAATCACCGGCATCCGAGTAAGATGTCGTGCTCTCTTCGATCCAGTCTTCGGAAATAATTTCTTCCTCATTCCACATTCCGTTCCGAAGAAATAACAAACCGAATCTTGCCATATCACGAGCAGTCAACCTGAAATGATAAGCCGGGTGAATAGAATAATCCTCATATTGATAAATACCATCATCGACCCGAAAATCCTCCATGCCTACAGGATCGGCGATCTTTGCTTTGAATTCCTCGAAGATCTTTGTCCCTGTTTCCTGCTCAAAAACCGTTCCAAGCGCATTAAAATCCCAATTATTGTAATACCAGAAAGTACCCGGTGCATGGCTGTATCTTTCGGGGCGCGCTGCTCTCATACTCGGGGCTTCAGCGGCGGCAGGGTGGTATACTCCCGACCGTGCTTTAATAAGCATTCTGACAGTAGCAATTTTTTCCTCATCCGTAAGCGAAGGGGGATTATCATCTATCCCGAGTTCACCCATTGTTTTATCAAGGTCAATGTTTCCGTTTTTTACATGTATTCCGTATAGAGCGCTCATCAGACTCTTGCGGCAGGAGTGTATCCAGAATCTTCTCGATATTTCTCCCCAGTGATACAGTACCTTCCCGTCATAAATTATCATTACCGCTGCCGTTTGAGTACCTTTTGAATATTCATATGCCGCCTGGAGTTTCTCTGATGACCAGCCCGCAGAGTCCGGATTGCTGATCATCTGCCAGGTAGTGTTGGTCAATGGAGGAGGAACGTATTTTTCAGGTTCAGGACCCGCTGAATTTTTCGAACAAAAAATAACAGCGGATAAAACCAGTGCAATCAGAGCCGAGCTGTAGGTAAATCTATTTCTTTTAAAATATTTTCCAGCCATTTAATTATTCCATTTGAATGATAAATCGATAAGCTTCATTTTTAATTACCGCCAAATGGAAATGTAACGCCAACCATTACCTGCAGTCCTTTGTTTTTGGTTTTATCACTCGGATCAGTCGTAAGTGTTTCGGACAATGGCCCTGAGCTGATCTCTACTGACCCACCTTTTTCAATATTACTCAATCCGATAGTGTATTTACATTCAATAAAAATTGAACTTTTCCCGACTGGGTAGCTTAATCCTCCACCGAATGCCAATCCAAAATCAAAAGGTTTAATGATGTTTTTCATATCACCTTTTAAGACTATACCACTTAGTTCAACTTCCACATCCGCATTTAAATTGTAACCGAGAACAGGTCCCACAGCGATATACGGTTTGAGTTTATTGCCAAACTCTTTTTTCAGTAATACCGGTATTTCCAGGTAGGACAATTTCAGTATAAAAGTTACGCCGGGTTGATCAACAGAAACTGCATCCGCACCTTTTTTCAGGTACATCGGTTCCAATGACAGATATAGACCTTCAGACAGTTTAAAATCAACTATACCGCCGATCCCAATTAAAGATTTTTTGGAAATATCCGGTGTCTCAGCATTGATCTTCAATTCCATTGAAGCAGAATTCAAGCCTCCAATTATACCCACACGGTTTTGCCCATTGACTAACTGTGACAACATTAAAATTATCACGATTCCAAGAATTAATTTTGATCTTTTCATTTTTCCATCTCCTGTTTTTCATTTTAACTTCTATAAGTAATATCCCTGGAAACCTCTTTCGGGTGACAAATTACATTTATTCATTCTTCAAAGCATCTACCGGATTAGTAAATGCCGCCCTTAATGCCTGGTAAATTACCGTTAACGAAGCAATAACTAATGCTGTAAAACCTGAAAGAACAAAGATACCCCATCCAATGTCATCTCTGTAGGCAAAATTCTGCATCCATTTGTTCATTCCGTACCATGCAGCAGGCCAGGCAATAATATTGGCTATCATCACATATTTTATAAATTCAAGGGTTAACTGAAAAACAATCTTATTAACCGTAGCACCGAGAACTTTTTTGATCCCGATCTGTTTCTTTCTCTGTTCGGCTGTAAAAGATGCCAGACCAAATAGTCCCAGACATGCTATAAAAAGCGCAAAAACCGTAAAATAAAAAAATATGTCTCTAAGTTTTTCTTCGGCTTCATACTGATTATCAAAACTCCTGTCCAGAAACTGATAGTCAAACGGGCTCTCGGGATCGATATTTTTCCATTTGTTCCGGATCATACTGATCGTATTCCCGGCATTTTCCGGCAGTATCCTGATAGATATCATATGTAATCCTGAAGGATTATTTTCCATGCATATCGGTTCTATCTCTTCACGCAGAGATATTGTGTGAAAATCCTTCACAACACCGATTATTGTTTTTTTTGGTTCAGCTTCAGTCAGTTCAGTTAAGGTTTTCCCGATCGGATTTTCCCAACCAAATTTTCGTGCGGCAGTCTCATTTATAATTACAGATTCTTCCGGATCCGTTCTATAATCGGGAGAAAAATTCCGCCCTGAAATCAGTTCGATACCAAGTGTTGGAAGAAAATCATGATCGACATTCATTGCTCCCATCATTACTGCTTCACTGTAATCAAAACCCTCCGGCAGAAATACATTATGCCTGGCGCCGTGAGAAGGGATATGTGATGAAACAGTCACGTTGACAACTCCTGCAATGCTCTTGAGCTCATTTTTAACAGACTCGATCGAGGAAAGGATCCTGTCATTATTGATCTGCATCAGCAGAACATTATTTTTATCAAATCCGAGGTCTTTCTGCTTCATATAGTGAATCTGGTTTAAAATGATGCTTGATCCTATTAACAGGGCAATCGAAATAGTAAACTGCAATATGACCAGGCTGTTTCGGAAAACAGAACGTTGAGCACCGGTTTTATAGCTTCCTTTTAAAACCTGTACCGGATTAAAGGCTGAAAGGAAAAAGGCAGGATAACTACCTGCAGCTATACCGACAAAAAGAACCAGCAGGGTAAATCCCCCGAAAAACCACGGCAGTTCAGCTAATCTTAATTTTAGATCGATGCCTGAAATATTACTGAATGCCGGAAGCGATATCCAGACCAGAAGTATCCCGATAATGAATGAAAGCAGGCAGTAAAAAACCGACTCTCCAAGAAAATATTTTATTAGTTGTCTTCTGTTCGAACCGAGTACTTTCCTGATTCCGACTTCCTGAGCACGGTCACCTGAACGTGCAGTCGATAAATTCATAAAATTTATGCAGGCAATGATCAGAATAAACAGGGCTATTGCAGTAAATATATAAATATATCTTATATCACTGTTCCCGGAGATCTCCCCCATCATATGCGAGTGAAGATGTATGTCTGTAAGAGGCTGCAGGAAAAGTTCCAGTTTGCCCTTGACTGCTTTAAGAATATGTCCAATTTTACTTTCAATGAGTGAAGTAAATTTCTTCTCTAATTCATTATAGTCAATATCTTCTTTTAGTAAAAGATATGTGTAGTTATTAAAATCCCCGGTCCATTTTGCAGCCTGTTCTTTTTGTGTAACATGCAGTGTCTCGAATGAACAGAGCATATTAAAAATGAAATGAGAATTTTTTGGAATATCCTGCAAAATTCCGGTAATTGTATAGTTTTCCTGATTATCCAGCCTGATAACCTTACCGACAGGATCTTCCTCTCCAAAATATTTTTCGGCAATACTTTCGGTCAGTAGAACAGTGAATGGTTTCGATAAAGCCGTCTGAGGATCGCCTTTGATCAATGAAAAAGTAAAGACATTAAAAACAGAATTATCGGCGTAGAATACACCTCTTTCAATAAACTGTTTATCCTCATACTCCACCAGAACGTCGTACATATATCTCCTGAACCTGACGACATCTGCAACCTCTTCATAATCTTCTTTAATTGTGGGACCTGCCGGGAAATTACTAACCGGAACTCTGTCTTTTCTGCCTCCGAATTCCATATATGTTCCAAGCCGGTAAATCCTGCCAGCGTTCAGATGATATTTATCGTAACTGAGTTCGGTGAAAATATATATCATTATCAGAATACAGAGCCCCAGCCCGATAGCCAGACCCAGTATGTTAATAAATGAATATGCTTTCTGTCTTCTCAGGTTTCGAAAAGAAAACTTTGCATAGTTTTTAAACATGGCTGTACTCCAGAAAAATGAATTCATAATAAATAATGGAACGGATTTAAAAATCTGGAACCAGTACCATAAAAACGCATATACTTTACCTGAATCCCGGGCTTTTTCCGAATAAAATTCTGAGAAATCACCAAGTACGATGTCCCGGTCTTCCCTGTTGAGCAGATTATAAAGGAGCTTTTCAGCAAAAGCCGGAGGATCTTTGCGAATATTTTTCATCTATTCTCCTGTATCGATGATTAAATTCGGCAGGTTTTCCCACATCGATTCATTTACCTTCTTTATATGCTCAAGTGCTTTTAGTCCTTCAGCGGTCAGATTATAAAATCTTTTGCTTCTGCCGCCTCTTTCTGCTACCGGGTCGCTAAGAGATGTTTCCAGAAATCCCCATTTAGTCAGACGGTCCAAAGGTACATAAATTGCACCTATCGACCAGTTGGTGCCTGTGGTTTTAATAATATGTTTTCTGATTGTTACGCCATATGCATTGGCTTGAAGCCTCCATACAGTGAGCAGCACCAGTTCTTCTGCCCTTGACAATATTTTCATTTTTCCTCCTGAAACTTTTATTTGTTCTCAAAATAGAACAAATTTTCATAAAAAAAAGAACTATTTGTTCTTATTTTAGAAGATATACCCGTTACTCTAATACGGCGGCAAATATTTTTTGTTTCAATTTTTTTCTGTAGGGGCGGGCACAGAGACCTGCCCCTACAGGATTTTTTGCTATTTATAGGATTATTTTTGATTGGATTGTTCGTCCACCTGAGGCGGATCTACCTTGGGTAGACTTACCGCCCTTTATAATAATCTATGCGTTCTTTGCGTCTCTGCGAGAGAAATTCTTATTTCTTTAGCTTTTTTTCTTCCCTATGCTCTCTCAAATCCACTTTCCAAATTCTTTTTTTCTAACTCTTTCCCGCTTTTAGCGGGATCTGCCTCTGGTAGAAACTCCTAACTCTTAATTATTAATTGTTTTTACTCGTTTCTCAAACTGTCAACGGGATTGGCATATGCAGCTTTTATTGCCTGGCAGCTGATTGTTATTAAAGCAATAATTAACGTGAAGGCTCCCGAAAATATATAAACACTAATATCAAAATCTGTCCTGTAAGCAAAGTTATTCAGCCAGCTTCTCATGAAAAAATATGTTACAGGCCAAGCAATTATATTCGCAAAAACAATTAGTATTACGAATTCCTTTATCAGCAGCTTTACAATTCCTGATACAGCAGCCCCCATTACTTTTCTTATGCCTATTTCTTTGGTCCTCTGTTCTGAAGTAAAAGCCACGAGACCTAATAAACCAAGGCAGGATATGAAAATCGCAAGGAAGGTAAAATAACCGGATACCGTTCCCATTCTGAATTCAGATTTATATTTATCGTAAATATTATCTTCAATAAACCAGTAAACAAAAGGATACTCAGGAATAATTCTTTTCCAGATATTTTCAATATATTCAACACATCCCATCATAGCCGGTTTATCAGTTTCGGTTCTGATCAGGATCCTTCCGAACCTGTCAATTTTCATTACTATTGGTTCAATACGGTCGTATAATGTACTTTGATGGAAATTTTTCACAACCCCGATTATCTTACCCTGCCTTCCGTCCAGAGTAAACTGTTTACCTACAGGATCTTCACTGCCAAATAATTTCTGTGCCTCTTCATTAATAATATAAGCCTCCCCCATATCCGTTGAATATTCTCTGGAAAAACTTCTGCCTTTCAGTATCTCCATTCCCAGAGTCTCAATATAGTCAAATCCAACTCTGTAAACATTAACGAGCGCTTCGGCGGATGGGTCCTTCCCTTCCCAGTCAACATCTGATGTCGGATAGTAAAAGAAGTTTGAATAAGGCAATGGACCCATAGTAAATCCTGTAATATCCGGATGTTTTAAAATTTCATTTTTAACAGCATTAATTTTTGATTCAGATACTCTTCTCACTACTACAGCGGTCAGATATTCTTTATCATATCCGAGATCTTTATTTCTTATAAAATTCAGCTGCCTGAATACCGTCACAGAACCTATGATCATAAAAACAGTAATAGAGAACTGGCCCACCACAAATAATTTTCTGAACCTTGAGCTGCGCGGGCTTGACATGGAGGATTCTTTCAATGCATTCACGGGCAAAATATTTGAAAGTATAAAAGCAGGGTAAATGCCTGAAATTAATCCTGTAAATACCGTTATACAAATTATGCCGGCGAAAAGCTCTAAATTATTTCCAACACTGAAATTTTTTCCTGTAAAACCACTGTATAACGGCAGTACTATCGAAATAAGGATCATTGCAAAAACAAAAGCAATTAATGAAAGGATCATCGACTCTCCCAGAAACTGCTTTATCAGATCTTTTCTATTTGCTCCGACCACTTTTCTAAGACCGACTTCCATTGCCCTCTTTGCGGAGCGCGCTGTTGAAAGATTTACAAAGTTAATGATTGCGATCACCAGTATAAGAAATGCCAGAACAGAAAAAATATACACGTATTTTATGTTTCCTTTCCCGAAAAGATCACGCTGGATCTCTGATGAGCGGAGATTAATATCAGTTATCGGCTGCAGGTGAAATTTAGAGGTACCCTTTGATTCATGAGTATTAAGCAGTTCTGATATTTTCATGCTTACATTTTCCCGGCTGCTGCCTGCATTTAATTTAACATAAGTCCGGTATTCTGAAAGATCCCATGTCTTTTCATATGCAGTTCTCCTTCCCCAGCATTCCAGAGGCACAACAGCATCAACAATAAAGAGGTGTGTGTTTTGAGGAAATTTGAATACGCCCGTAACAGTAAAATTCCTTTCATCGATATTTATCGTTCTTCCCATCGGGTCATCCGGGCCAAAATACTTTTTTGCCATTCTTTCACTAAGTACGATCGATAAATTGTTTTGAAATGGCTGCTGCGGGCTCCCTTTAGTAAAATTAAAAGATAATATCTCAAAAATGGAGTGCTCTGAGATCAGTATCCTGTCATTCTGAAAAAAGTTATCACCAACCCTGACCGGCCATCCGCCATGCTGAACAGCGAATTTTACAGAATTTACTACTTCAGGATAATTATCTCTTAGTGTTGCGGCTAACGGTCCCGGAGTTCTTGAAAAGTAAATGGTCTTATCGGCATCTTTATATTCAGAGATCACACGGAAAGTGTTACCTGGGTCCTTATGAAAATTGTCGTAACTCAATTCATCCTGCACCCACATAAAAATTAAAAAACAGCATGCCAGACCAACTGCCAATCCTGAAATATTAATAAAAGAATATGCCTTCTGTTTTTTAATGCTGCGGAATGTGATTTTAAAGTTATTTTTAAACATGACAAAACTCCAGAATATCGAATTATTGATAAATGGAGGTACTGCTAAAAACACCTGTCCCCAGAACCACAGGCGTGCAATTTGCTTCCCCTTCTTTTTCGCGATCTGGTTATACTGCTCCTCATAATCCCCGATCATCTCTTCCGGGTGCTTGTGATTGAGTAGAAACCTCAACAATAATGCAGCAAATTTTGGCGGTTTATGTTTTTCTTTTATCA
>JBHPGK010000082.1:0-14429 GCA_042570605.1 Candidatus Zhuqueibacterota bacterium | reverse complement strand
TTATTGTTATTATTCATGTTGTGTCATTCCAGCGAAGGCTGGAATCCAGTGTCATGATGTACAAAAATCGTTTTTTTATATTTTAATAGGACAGTACTATACAAAAATTAAAAACCTGGAGTAAAAAGTGATATTTTTGAAATTCCTTGGAAAGATTTTAAAGGTGCTGAGAGACGGTCCTTCTCCGGCACAGGTTGCCGGAGGATTTGTTCTCGGTATGTTTCTGGGCTTAATGCCTTTTTTCAATCTTTATTCACTTCTGATCATCCTGGTGATTTTTATTCTCAATGTCAATATTTCGGCAGCGGTATTAGGAATAATGGTATTTAAATTATTTGCCTACCTGCTTGATCCTGTTTTTCATGAAATAGGTTATGCTCTTCTTGTAAAAGCCGGACTTCTGCATAACTTCTGGACATCTTTGTATAATCTACCTGTCTTTCCGTTAACTAAATTTAACAATACTGTAGTTCTGGGCAGTTTTGTATCTGCCATAGTCTTTACGATCCCTGTATATTTTCTTTCCAGAACAGGTGTTGTTCAATACAGGGGGAAATTAGAACCGGCTGTGAAAAATATGAAAATTGTAAAGATCGTACAGGGAAGCAAAATTTATGATATTTACAGCCGTGTAAAAAACCTTGGGGGTTAATACTTTGAGAAAGAAAGGCTTAATTACATTAGTGGTCATTTTTCTTCTGATAGGCTTGTCGTTTTATGTTTTTACCGACCGCTTTCTTGAAGCACAGTTGGAATCTGCTCTTTCGAAAATGGCAAATGCAAAAGTTGAAATAGACGGATTTTATTTCAGCCTGTTTTCCCTGAAAGCCGGATGGGACAGAATGCAGATTGCCGATCAGAACAATACTATGCTCAATATTATTGAAACAGGAAAAGCAGGACTGGATATTGGAGTAGAACCGCTTCTTTTCGGCAGGTGGGTCATTGAAGAGGTAAGGCTTGAAAAATTAATGAGCGGTACAGAAAGGACTTCAGACGGCAGACTTGATAAACCTGCAAAAGTTCCGAAATCCGGATCCGGGATTTTAGATAAAACAAAAGAAAAATTGACGAAAGAGCTGAGTTCAAGCTCAAGCATTGACCTGGGTAGTCCGGATAAAATAAATGCAAAAAGCATCGTTGATGCTGTGAAACTGCAGGCACCGCAAAAAATGGAGGAATTTAGTAAAGATATAGAGAATACTTACGGTATATGGAGAAATGAGTGGAATAAGCTCGATGATCTGAAGAATAAGTCAAATCAGATAATGAATGATGTCATGGCAATAGAACCTGCAAAGCTTAGAGATGTGGAAAGTATTTTAAATACTGCAAATACCCTTAAAAGCATAAAGGAAAGGGCTGATTCTATCTTAAATGAAATTAAAATTAAAAAACAAAAATTCAACAATGATTTCTCGAGTCTGCAGCTTGCAGCAGGATCTGTTGATGACTGGATTTCCGATGACATTAACCTTGCAGTCTCAAAAGCGAAACTTCCCGATTTCAGTTCTGAGAATATTGCACGAATGCTTTTCGGAGCAAAGCTAATCTCAAGGTTTCAATCAGCTTTAAATTATTTTAATATCGGAATGAATTATGCTGAAAAACTTGCTCCAACAAGCAAAATTGAATCCCCGCCGAGGTTCAAAGGTCAGAATATCACGTTTCCCGACAAGCGAAAATTGCCGAAATTCTGGATTAAGAAAATCGTTATTTCTGGAGAAGCAGGTAAACCGGGAGAAGAAACTGGAATAATTTTATCAGGAACTGCAGATAATATCACATCCGACCAGAAAATTACTGGTCAGCCTACTGCTGTTAATTTACAGGGAGAAAAATTAAATACTCAGAGATATGAGATTTCAGCATTATTGAATTACCTGAGCGATATCCCGCATGATAATTTCAAAATTAACGTATCGCGTATAAGTTTGAACAATACAAATCTTGGCGGAAATGATTTTATTCCTGCAAAAATCCTTAAAGGAAATATGAATATTGAATTTAATATTTCCTTTATAAGCGATCTTATCGATGGAAGGATGGAGTTAACTGCAGATAAAGTATCTTTTGAATTTGATACCCGGGAAAAAGAAAACCGTATCTCAAAAATAATCAGGGATATCTGGAGTACTGTGGACAAGGTCGATCTGAATTTTCGTTTTAATGGGAAACCGGAAAATTTAAATATTACACTGAATTCAAATCTTGACGATATTTTTGCAGCAAGGTTCAGGAATATATTAAGTGAAAAAATTAGAAAAGGAAAAAAAGAAATTGAGGACAGGGTTAAAAATATTCTGGGTCCTGAAAAAGAACAGCTTGATAATCTTTACAGGAATAAAAAGGGCGAACTGGACCAGAAACGGAAAGAGTTTGAAGATAAGATCAATGAAAACCTTAAGATCATAGAAACAAAGAAAAAGGAAATTGAAGACAGGCTTGAAAAGGAAAAACAAAAAGGCCTGGATAAAATTAAAGACCAGTTAAAAAAGAAAATTAAAGACGTAATAAAATGGTAATTCCCAACGGAAGCGTAGTGGTTGTGGAATAAAGACATATTTTTACTTTAGAGTTGTATGTACTATGTGGGGACAGAACATCGTTCTGTCCGGATAATGAATACATTTAAATAAAATCGTTTGTTCCCGGACAGCACAATGTGCTGTCCCTACAATTTTACGCAATACTCATTTATTTTATTTATGGAAAAAGAATTAAAAAAAAGAAAGCTGAATAGACTAAAAGGATATGATTATTCAATGCCGGGTCTTTATTATATCACTTTTTGTACATTTAAAAACATTGAATGGTTTGGAAAAGTAATTGATGGTCAAATGAATTTAAATGATTATGGAGATGTTGCTAAATCCTTTTGGATGGAAATCCCGAAAATTCATAGAAACTTAAAGTTAGATGAAGTTATTATCATGCCAAATCATATTCATGGGATTCTAATCATTAATGATGAGACTGTAGGGACAGAACATTGTTCTGTCCAAAAAGAAACATCAATAAATTATAGTCTCCTTTCAAAAATAGTAAAATCTTATAAAGAAAAAGTTTCAAAAACACTTAAACGGAAATTCAAACTGTATGATTTTAAATGGCAAAGGTCTTTTTACGATCATATTATCCGGAATGAAAAGTCTTTAAATGAAATAAGGAAATATATCGTCAATAATCCTGCGAAATGGGAGGATGACAGGAATAATCCCGAAAATTTGGATTAAAATAAAAATGGTTTTTCCGGACAGCACTATGTGCTATCCCTACAATTCATAATAAGATTTTATAATGCTATGTAGATTTTTTGTTTAATTAAAATCTTTCACTTTTAATTGAACTTTGCACTTATTATATTCGTATTAGGGTATAGAGCATAGGGCATAGAGCATAGAGCAAAGCGTCAAGAAAATATATTCTCTATGCGCCATGCCGTATGCATAGTGCAAAACTAAGAGGTATGAATATGAAATCGTTAAAATATATTTCAATTTTGCTTATTTCACTGGTTTTATTCTGTTCTGAGGATAAAACAGTTGATCCGGGTGACGAAAAAGCTCCGGGTACACCAGATAATATTGTATTAACATATGTCGGAAACGGTGAGATCACTCTGTCCTGGGACGCAAATGATGAACCTGACCATGACGGGTACCGTGTGTACAGGGCAGCCGGGGATAACAGCCCGGGCAGTTTTTCACTTGTCAAAGACTCTTCCGCTACTTCTTTCAGGGATATAGGGCTTGATTATAATACCATATATTACTATTCGGTTTCCGCATATGATATTGAAGGGTTTGAAAGCAGGCTTAGTGCTGCAATAGGCGGTATGCCGCTGAATACTCAAGCGCCTTCAACCCCATCAAATCTTAAGGCAGTTGCTCATAATATAACCTCATCTTATGTCAGGCTTGTCTGGACTGCCAATTCAGAGTCGGATCTTTCCGGTTATTACATATACCGTTCGGAGGATGCCAATTTCACTATCGGGCAGCCTTCGTTTATAGATTCAAGTACCACCCCGGTTTATGTGGATGAAAATGTTGAAGTAAACAAAATGTACTATTACAGAGTTACCGCTTTTGATAAGGGGCATTGGGAAAGTCTCCCGACCGGAGTAGTTGGTGATATCCCACTTCCTGCTCCGACACTTCTTACTCCGGCTGATAATGCCGCTACATCCTCGCAGCCTTCATTCAGCTGGGATGTTGTGCCTTATGCTCAAAAATATATTCTGATCGTTATGACTTCAGAGGTTGGTGGTGAGATATGGACAAAAGCGTTAAATGCCGGAACATCATCCGTAAATTATGCAGGAAACACTTCTCTCGCATCCGGGAATACTTATTACTGGAAACTCGGAACTGCAACAAATGATCCGGATGATATTAATTCAATTTCTGAAACCCGGAGTTTTGTTATTCAATAAAATACGCAGCCTTCGCTGGAATGACATAATGGTACTTTTTAATTTATATTTCGGTATGGGTAAAATACATAATTCCTGAAGAACCTAATTTTAAAAGTTCAATTTTTTTAAAAAATTCAATTTGAAAGAATATTAATGGATTGCCCCAAAAAGCTCAATATCGGGAGCGGTAAAGACTTCAAAGAAGATTTTCTTAATCTTGATATTGACCCATCATGGTCTCCGGACATTGTCCTCGATATAAGCAAACCCCTGCCTGAAGAGGTCAGTTTTGACACAGAACGGTTTGGAAAAATTGAAATTGTCAAAAACTCATTTGAAATGATCATTGCCTATGATGTTCTGGAGCATATTCCGAATTTGAGTGATGCTGTGAAAAACTGCCTTGACCTGTTGAACATGGACGGAATTCTGGAATTTTTCGTCCCGTATGACCTTTCTTACGGTGCATGGCAGGACCCGGGACATGTCAGGGCGTTTAACGAGAGAAGCTGGCTCTATTTTACAGACTGGTTCTGGTACCTTGGCTGGAAGGAAGCAAGATTTAAGTTGGAAAAGCTGGATTATTATTTCAGCGACCTGGGTAAGGAACTGCGCAAAAAGGATATTTCTGTTTCAGAGATTGCCTGCACACCACGTGCTGTTGATTCCTTATTCGGGGTTTTGAAAAAAATACCTTTAACTGAAGAAGATGTCAAAAACCTCGAAAAATTCCGTCCTGCATAGCAATCAATTCATTGTTTTTAGTATTATTTTTTTACCGTCACTTTCAAATATTATTGAACCCGAAAAGTCTGTACGATAAATTTTGCTGCCGATACTCTTAACTGTATTGACCGACGAATCAGCAGGAAATCCGAAACGATTTTCAATTCCGGCCGAAAAAATTGAATATTCCGGTTTAACAAAATTCAGAAAATTTTTATTTATCGATGTAATGGAACCATGATGAGGGAACTTTAAAATATCACAGTCTAAAAAACTTCCGAAAGCTGATGCCAGTTTCTCCTCATATTCGCTTTCTATATCACCGGGAAAAAGGACAGAAATATTGTCATAAACAAATTTCAATACAATTGACCGGTTGTTCTCATTCCTGATTTTTGGAAAATCTAAGCTGTCCGGATTCAGGATATACATCCGCCAGTTGGTGCCTTTACCAAGAGTTTCTCCAGTCCTGACTGATCGGGTGATTACATGCTTTACAAAGGCGATACTGTCAATTTCTGCTGAAGTCCTGTATTGCTTTCCTAATGGAAGCGAAATCAGGTTTTCTATTCGCATATTCTTGATAATGTAAGCAGCCTGCCCGATGTGATCAGAATGCCTGTGCGATAGAATAAGATAATCAATATTTCTAATACCTTTTGCTTTGAAAAAGTTATGGAAATCGATATAATTAGGATAATACCTGTCCCCTGTGTCTATCAATATGTTTGTACCGCCCGGGACAGAAATAAATGCTGAATCCCCCTGCCCGACATCAAAAAACACAATTTCTAATTTCCTGTTAATGTCTTTGAATACTGAGATAAAGATAGCGGATATCAGAGTAACAAAAAATATGATCGAAATGTATTTTGATTTTTTTTGTCTTAAGGATAATAATGCAGCAGTGATTCCGGTCAGTAACAGGACTAAATAAATGAGACTGCTTCTTGCAACCGGAATAACGGTAATATCAAATCGCGAAATTAAATCCGCAGATCCAGTCAAAATATCAGTTAAAAATGACAGGGAAATTACAAATTGCGGAATTGTAAAACCAATTAAAACACCGGTAATTATATTCAGCAATCCGAGTGCAACTATCAATCCTGTCAGCGGAATTATAAAAATGTTCAGCAATATTCCTGTCAGCGGGATTTGATAAAAATAAAAAGCCTGAAGAGGTGAAACGGCTGCCGTCACAAAGATCGATATACATGCCGGTAAAAGAAAATATTTTTTTAGATTTTTTTTTATCAATGATCTTTTCTGTGCAAGAAGACTCTTTATATTGAAAAATTCCGACAGTATAATGATTCCAAAGACTGCAGTAAATGAAAGCTGAAAACTTGCTGAAAACAGATCATATGGTCTGAATATCAGTATTAAAAATGCCGCTGCGCCGAGAGTGTTTAATCCATCTTCTCTTCTTTGAAATATTTTTGCACCAATCAGAATAAGTGCAAAGAGCACCGCCCTGAATACAGATGGCTTTAATCCTGTGAGAAATGCATAAAAAACTAAGCCGACAGCAATAAAAATGTAATTATAGTTTGGTCTTATCCTGAAAACCTGGGCAAAAACAAGCAGAAAAAAGTATATAAAACCTACATGCAGACCGGATATTGCCAGTATATGGGCTGCGCCTGTCTTTTTGAAATCCTCAAATATTTCCGGATCGATTTTCTCTCTTTCTCCAATTAATAATCCTGAAAGTATCGATGCATGTTCACTGCTGAAATTCTTATTTAAAAAATCATTGATCTTTATTCTCACCGGATAAAATATCTTCTGATTAAACCAACTGCCGCGGTTTTTGTTTTTTATATTGATCACCTCCGGGTTTTTCAGGTACCCGGCAATTCCCTGCCTCTTATAAAATGTTTTTTTGTCAAATCCATATGGGATCCTGATTTTATCAAATTCTTTTACCTTCCCCCGGATTTCAATATAATCCCCATAATCATATTTGTTTTTAGTATAAAATATCAGGTTTACCCCATTCATATTTTCAGTGGTTGTTTGAAGCACGTATTTGTTTGATCCCGGGTAAGCTGTTTTTTGAGTTATCACTCCTTCAAGTATCATGTTTAAATTCTTCACAGGCAAAGGAACAAATATTTTTGAAATATATGAGGAATCCAGTGCTCCAAAAGATATTATTACAACCGCACTGATAATAGAACTCTTGATAAAAATTCTTGCGGCGACAAAAGCAATTGTAATTACGAGAAAATAATAAAGATCAATATTTACAAAATTCTGTATTAAGATTCCTGATGAAAAAGCAAGAGCAGAGTATAGTGCGGGTTTTCTCTGCATAATATATAATATATATAAAAAAACCAAAGTATTCAAATACTTTGGTTTTAAAAGAATATTATATTACAGATACAATGGTATATTAAGCGATTTATTCCATATTATTCAAAAAAACATACTATTTCTTTTTTAGATTATAAGTCCCGGAGTACATCCCGTCTGTGGTTTTGAAGGTTCCTTTCATTTCATCTTTTTTAACAGTCATGGAGTTTTCCATTACAATTGTACCCTCAGGACCTGCCGCATCGTACGTAAATGTCAGTTTGTCGTTATCTAATTTAATGTTTTTCAATTCTACTCCGTTGACATAACCAAAAGAATCTGTCATTGTACCTGAGTAGACTCCATCTTTCCTTTTTATTACAATTGTCATTGTATTTGGAGCATCCTGCCCGTTAAGGTAGGCGTCTCCTACCCATGTCCCTGCTATATCTGTCTCTTTAACTTTTTTGATTTCAATTATTCCTGTCACTCCATATTCCCATTCATAGGTCCCTTTCATAGTTTCTTTTTCAAGTTTTACATTTGATACACCTTTCATAGTGCCGTCAGGTGTTTCTGTACTGAACTCTATTTTAATATCAATACCGTTAACTGTTAACTTATTGAAAGTTACAACTCCGCCGGAAATAGAGGCTTCCCCTTTGTAAATCCCGTTTTCTTTTTTAATAACAATTGTTATTGAACTTTGCTCTAAAGCACCCGTATCTTGAACAATTCCTGCCCATTCACCGATTAATTTATCGGATTTTTCCTGTGAAAAGGATATTAAAGAAATAATACATACCAGAAGTATTGAAATTATAAAAATTGATGCAGCTTTCTTCATGATTTTTCTCCCGTTTAGTGACTTTTTCCTGAATATTATTTTATCAAATCTCTTATAACTGTCCGGTAAGAAAAAAAAATATTTATTGTACGTCAGGAAACTGGATTCCAGCCTTCGCTGGAATGACACAACATGAATAATAACAATAACATAGGAACTGTCATTCCAGCGAAGGCTGGAATCCAGATCCTTTTTCTATTTAAAATTTGATTATGTTTTTTCAAATTCAATCTATACTTAAAATAATACGATATAAGTTATGTTAAAACAAGATATTAGATATTGTTGTCTTCCTGTTTTACCGGACACTACTGATATCTGTGCCGTTTGAAATTAAAATAAAATATTTCGAATTGACCTCAAGTTCAGTCTTTTTTTTTATAGTTTAATAGCAACAATACAGCTTATAAAACACATTCGAAATTTACAACTCAGATCAAATAGTCGGATTATTTCTCTTTCTCTTTTTTAAGCTCAAAAATCCCGGTTACCTGCCCGTCGGTCGTTTCAAATTCCCCCTTTAATGTGCCGTTTTCATATGTTAAAATGGTTTCTACCAGGGAGCCTGCTGCAACTACATCAAATGAGAACGTAAGTGTATTGTCCGTAAATACGATATCTTTTAAAGGAGTGTTATTCAGGTAACCGATTGAATCAGTAATTTTTCCGGAGTATTTGTCTCCATCTTTTGTGATTATCATTGTGATAATATCCATGTCACTTTCTATTGAAATAGCCGCTGTTCCTTTCCATGTTCCGGCAAGTTCCGGACCCTTCTTTTTGAAAATTGCCCCACAGGAAAATATCGAAACAAGAAAGAATGATACGAGTAAAAGTAAAACTAATCTTTTCATTTGTCCCCCTGTTTTTTTATTTAGGATTCGGTTTTATAGTAAATAAATCTAATTGCAATATCTATGCCATAGAAAATCAGGATAAAACATTTCGATTTGAACTCAGGTTCAGTCTTATTTCTGTTGTTTAATAGCAACAGTGTGTATAATTACAACTTAAAAAAATCCGGATTTCAGTTTAATTTTAAAGTATCGGTTTTGATCCCTTCACGTGCTACTAATTCGAAATATTTGTTCGGAATTATCTCGTTTATTTCAATCCTTTCGAACTTTATCTCTTCAGAATAGAGTTCGTCATTTTTTATCGTGTTTAACGACAGTTCCAGAGGGAATTTAAACTGATTTATTTTTTGATAATTCCCGTATAAAAGCTGATAATATAGTTCATCCGCCTCATTAAATATCTCAAGCGCCTGAATAAGAAAATCCCGCCTGGAAATTTTAATCAGGACATTTTTTGCTGCCGCTTTTTTCATTAAGTTTTCAAATTGAAGAATAATGGAATTTTCCGTTGAGTCAATTACCGAGATCATAAAGTCATTTTTAAAGATATCTAATATATTCGGGTAGAAAAAATTCAGGGAAGCTAATGTAGAAGGATTTATAATGTTATTTTCCTGCAGGGGTATTACAAATTGATGCTTATTCTCTTCTGAGTAAACTGAGAATATATTGTGGTTATATGTGAAAATTATATGTTCGGGATCAGTATACTCAATATAAAACCCTTTTGTTTTTTCAGAATAAAATCTTCCGTAATTTATCGTGTTAATGTCATTATAATTAATAGTCTTTTTAATTCTTCCTTTAACTGTAGATATCGCATTAAAATTATTGTTTATTTTCCTCAAGAAAATGTCTAAAGAAATAATTTGTGCAGGCAAAATCAATGTGGAAAATACAATAGTAGCTTGATACATAAATAAAAACATATTAAAATAGTAGTATTATTTTCTGGTAATTCCATTAAGATATAACGATTGCCTGACATAAAATCAATAAAAATCTTGATGAACTCGTAATTAATTAATATTTTTTAATATCTGTATTTAATTTAAGGTTCAAATCATCCCGGAAAGACAAAAAGACACAAATACGTTATTTTATTACATGAATCCTATGAAAATAGCTGCGTTTTTCACCATCTGTAAATAGGGAATTTTTTTATGAGCAATAAATTTGAAGATTTTCTGGATTTTTGAGGTTCAGATACTGATCCTGTTGATAAAGTACAAGTACATATTTGTGTCATGGAGTCCCAGCTTCCCGCGTGCTTGTCCCGCAGAATGCGGTGGTCCCCCGAGTCATCAGCGATTTTTCGGGAGTAATTTAACTGACAAATCTGGATTGCCCCTATTATTCTAAACGGATCTGTCATTGCGATCCCGGTTTACCGGGAGAAGCAATCTCCTACCACAAAGAACGAAAATTTAGTATAAAAAATAGTGAGATTGCTTCGTCGCTTCGCTTCTCGCAATGACACCAACACATATCATTTTTCATGAAATTAACCATTTTAACTGCCAATATTATCAATAAAGTCATATTTTTATTGGCGGACTTGAAAAGTTATACTTTTTTCGTTACGTTCATAATTTTCCTTTATATTTTTAGAAATAATTTAGACCGCCCTTACTAATATTACTAAATAAATAAATCTTTGTTTTAAATCATACAGTTAATCGAAGAATAGTCATTTTATTTATACCCGGAAAATCGCTGAGTCCTCGGGACTCGAAATGACATCAATGGCGAAAAAATGGGGGAAGTCCTGTTAATATATTATAAACTATTTGAAAAAGTGATTGGATTTCCTTAATTTAGCAAAATAATAAAGGCATTATGATCAAGTTTATCCATACATCAGATATTCATCTCGGGGCAGGTTTTAATCAGTTTTCCGATAGTGAAAAAAGAAAAAAGGAACAGATTAAAACATTTGAAAAGATAGTAAATATTACTCTTGAAAAAAAAGCTGACCTTTTTCTCCTCAGCGGAGACCTGTTTAACTCTATTTCACCTAAAAAGAACTATATTGAACTTGTTAAAAGAGAACTTTCCAGGCTGTTGAATTCCGGTATCAGTGTTTTTATTGTTCCGGGTAATCACGATTATTATATCCCCGACGGCCTCTGGGATTCTGAATTTAACCTGGAAAATGAAAATCTTTTTATATTTAAGGAACCTGAATTTACCTATAAGCATTTAGAGGACATTAATTTAAGTATTATAGCTAAGGCATATGACAAGACCCGGAAAAATAAAAGACTATTAGATACTGACTTAATTCCGGAGACAGAAGGGTTGAAAATAATTATATTCCACGGTTCATATGATAATCCGGACTTTATGGAATTTTCCGATCACCCGTTTTCCCTGGATGAGATAAATAAAATAGATTTTAATTACCTTGCATTAGGTCATTATCATAAATTTGGGATTTTACTTGATGGAAAAGATAAAAAAGCCGTTTATCCGGGGACTCCTGAAGCATTGAAATTCAGCAGCAGGGAATCAGGCAGCAGATTTATTATTTACGGTGAAATTGAAGAATCGGGAAAATTAAAAATTGAACCTCTTGAAATTCAAACCTGCATGATCAATTCTTTAACCATGGACATAACTTCATATGATAATATAAAAATCCTTGAGAAAAAGATCAGCGAAATGAAAGATGAAAATTTGTATCTGAACCTCAAATTAACCGGGACACCGTCGATTGATGTATTTAATGGTTTAGAACAGTTAACAGAAAGATTCTCAAATAATTTCGCTGAATTAAAAATTGATATTACAGGAGTTGATATCCCTGCCGGTATTTCTTCAGATGAAAGATATATTCTGGGCAGGTTTGTTAAAAAAATCAATGATAAATTAGAAGAAACATCCGACGATCATGAAAAAATCAGGCTTAAAACGGCATTAAGACTGGTGATAAATAAAACTAACAAATGATTATAAAACAGATAAAAGCAGCAGGTGTAAAAGTATTTTCCGGCACCCCTCTTGAAGTGGAGTTCAATCCGAATCTCAATGTGGTATATGGATTGAACAGAAGCGGAAAATCTTCTCTAATTGATGCAATAGTAGTCGGACTTTTTGGTTTTTTGAGGGGTTCAAAGGACAGGCTTACACGCGATCATATTAAGTCATGGGAAAGGTCTGATGATTTTTGTGTTGACCTTTATGTTGATATAAATGGGGATAAGTATAGATATTATAGAGATTTCACCGAAAAAAGCGAAATTGTAAAAAAATTCACTAAAAGTAAATGGGTTACTGAGGCAGATGGAAATAAAGAAATCGATAAATTCAATAAAGAGATTTTAGGGGTTGAAGATTCGGATTTTTTCCTGTCTACAGCATGTTTAAGACAAAGAGATATTGACAGGATTTCCGGCAGTTTAAAGTCTGTTGGAAATATTATTCAGGGAATGTTTTCCGGTTCCGGAGAGGTTGATATTGAAAGACTTATTAAAGAACTTGAAGCAGGCAGAAAAGAAATAAAATTATCGGGTAGAGATGATAAGCGTGCAGATAGAAGGCAGTACACACTTCTTGGGGAGAATCTTACTGAGCTTAAAGAAAAGCTTGATTCTGCAGAAATCAATTCGGAAGAGATTGATAAAAAGGCAGGTGAATTGAAAAAAATAAAGTCTGAACTTCCGGTGATTGAAAAAGAGTATAATGAAAATAAGCAGCTTTTGGAAAAAGTAACTTCTGCGAGAAAAATACATAAAGACCTTGATGCGTTAAAAGAGAAAGCGAAAGATATTTCAAAAAGAGTAGACAGAATAAAAGAGTTGACCAAAGATATAACTGATCTAAAAGAAAATTTGAAAGGATATGATCAGTTAACAGATTTCGAAGAAGAATTTGGAAATTTAGACCGGTTGGATGAAAGCAGACAGAACATTGAAGAAGATATTAGAATTTTTAAAGTAAATGTTGCCAGAAGAGAAGAAGAATTGAATGAAAAGAGGAATGACATTAAGAAATTAAATTATTCTTTCTTTAGATTATCAGCAGTTTCATCGTTCTTATCTTTTGTGATTTTCACAATTATTGCATTAACAACTGATCAGAACTGGATGTTTATTATGAGCGGCTGCTCCCTGATAATGTTTTTTGGCATTTTATCCGTATTCCTGAATAAAAGAAGTAGGTTTAACAAAACTCAAATTGAGATTCAGTTTTTACAGCAGGAATTGGCAAGGTACCGGGAGGAAAGTGATCCTGAAACAAATAAAAAGACCCAAGAATTGAGTTCGATAGAAAATAAAATAAACAGCATATTGGAAAGTTTAAAAATAGAAAATTTGGATGAATTAAAAGACATGATTAAGAGTTATTCCAGGCAGAAGGAACAGTTAAAGATCAAAGAATCCGTTCTTAGAGAGCAGTTAGATGATAAAGACCATGAGGAATGGAATGAAATCAGGTTAGAAATTCAAAATGATATTGGCGTCCTCGAAAGAAGGCTTGAAATAGAAGGGCTTGATGAATTTGAATATGATGAAAAAAAGATCAATAAGTGGCAGATAAATCAAAGTGTACTTGATGGAAAAATAGAGTTTATGAAAAAAGATTTAAAAGAACTTGAAGTTGAGCTGAATTTTCTACAGCGGGATTTTATGCTGCCGGAAGAAATAGAAGAAGAAATAAAAGTAGTTGAAGAACAGATAGATCACTTCGATATGGTCTATGATTCGTATTCTATCGCAATTGATATGTTAAATGAGGTTAGAGTTGAAGTTGAAACTGAATACAAACCTGAACTCGAAAAAAGATCAAAAAAGAATTTCCTCAAATTAACAGGCTCTGATTTTGAATCTCTATCCTTAAATATAACAGGAAAAGAAGGGATTTGTCTCTCGACAACGATTTTTGAAAAAATCAAAGAAGATACTCTAAGCCTTGGTACTCAGGAACAGTTATATTTTGCTTTAAGATTGTCGGCACTTGAAATCCTTGAAAAGTCAAAATATCCGCTTATAATTGATGATTCATTTACCAATTATGACGATATATCGGAGATTAAGGTACTTGATATTATAAAAACGGTTTCTGAAGACCGGCAGGTGCTTTTTCTGACTTGTCATAAGAGATTTTTTGACTGGGCTAAAGATATCTCAAAAGAACTGAAGAAAAACCTCAGTTTATTTGAATTAAGTAAAGAACATATTATTAAAAAAGTAGATCAGTAGTGTCCAGTAAAACTGGAAGACAACAATATTTAATATCTTGTTTTAACATAATTTATACTGAATTATTTTAA
>JBHPGK010000081.1:0-14551 GCA_042570605.1 Candidatus Zhuqueibacterota bacterium | reverse complement strand
CAAGTAAATCCAACTTAGAGGAATCAGACTCCCACGTCCCGCCAGTGCGGGATCCTCCTCTGGAGGATAATGACAGTCTATTATTTATTTTTTAGTAAAAAATCTGTTGTGCAACAGACACGAAAACTGGAATCCATCACACTCAATATTTGTTTACTTAAAACAATTTATCTGTAACTAATATCTCCCAAATTCATTCACTAATTCATACAGCACCTTTATACGGTCTTTATGAACATTCGGCGCAATTGAACATGCAGTACTTAAAATGAATCCTTTTCCATTTTTACCGGTTTCTATCCGGTTTTTAACATCGGAGATCATCTCCGCTTCTGTTCCTCTTAATAGTACGTTAACCGAATCGATATTACCTTTGATAAACATATCATTACCGATCCGCCCGAATGCTTCGCTGAGTTCAACGTCTCCCACAGGAGGGGGATCGAGACACTCAATACCGGATGCACCGGAATCCCTCATCAATTCAAGCCGGTCGCCAATATGTCCACATGTATGCAAATATACAAATTTTCCCTCATCTTTTACAGTACTAATTATTTGAGATTCATACGGCAGAATAAACTCCCTGTAAAATCCCGGTGAGATAAAACCTTTCCCGGCAAAAGGTGATGATATTTTTACAGCATCTATCTTCTTTTCACACATCCCCCCTGCAAGTTGAATTATTCCGTCTGTAAACTTCTGCAGAATAACCTTGCATTTTTCAGGATCATCTATCAGCGCTGTCAGCCCCTGCTGATGCCCGAGAAGATCAAGGAAGTAATCAAACGGGGAAGTGACCTCACCATGAATAGAAAATTCATCCTTTACACTTGCATAGATCAGATCAAATATTCTAAATTTGTCCTGTTCATCTATACAAAAATGAAGATTATTTGAAACCGGAATATACTCTATTTTTCCAGGTATATCCGAATGACTGACCTGAGAAATATTTTTGACGGGCTTTTTTCCAAAATACTTTGTAATGGGAAGATCATCAGGTACAAATATCATTTTCCTGTCTTCAAAATAAACAACCTCAGTTTCATCCTCCTTTTTAATTTCTAAAATGTCATTTTTCCAGTCCTTTTTATGCCCGTGCAGGCTCACAAGAATACCGTCAAAATCAAATATCTCCCTCATCCTTACCAGACCTTCAGCAAAATATTCCGCATCAAACCAGAACTCAACCGGAGAAATTTTGAGTTGTTTCAGCATAAAACCGAAACTGAACTGGCACATCAGCGGGACTCTGTCCGGCTTCTGCATTTCCATTGCAGCTAATATTCTTTCTCTATGACTAAATTCTTTCATATAAACTGATAAAACTTTCTGATGTTTTGCTATTAACCTATTATTTTATTTAAGTAATGGTTGAGGTGAAAGAACACCTCAACCTGCTTTAGTGTAGCTATACTCGTTCTCTTGAATTATTTCTTTCCATTTTAATGGATAACAAAAAGTTTATAAATATATATTCTGTTTATTTGCCAGCGAAAGTGTTTTTTCACAAAGTGACATCTTCTCAATTAATTATAGTTGAGGTGAAAGAACACCTCAACCAGCTTTTCAATGTTATTTCTTCTTCGCCTGCGAAGGTGTTCTTCACCTTCGCAATTAATCTAATTTATCCTATCTGCCAACGAAGGTGTTCTTCACCTTCGTATTTAATTAAATATTCTTTCATTTGAATCAGTTGGACTACTCTGGTATTAAATATTTATACTTCAATCAATTTTATCCTTTTCAGGATCATAAAACGGATTTTTTTCCTTGGGAACAGGTGCATTAACAGATCTTCTCCACTCAACCATTAACTTGAACAGTTCATCAACTTTTTCCGGCATTTTTAAGGTTAAATTTTCCGTTTCACCAATATCATCTTTTAAATTATACAGCTCCAGGTCACCATCTTCAAAATATTCTATAAGTTTCCAGTCTCCTTTCCTGACCGCACCGCAGGGACGTGTCCTGAAATAAGGATCTCGTGCACCATCTGCCTTCCCCTCCAGGTATGCCGGAAAATGCCAGAACAATGCCTCCCTTTCTAGCTCTTTTTCCCCTTTAAGAAGGGGAACAATACTTTTACCGTCCAGAATTTTCTCATCTGGTATTTCACACCCGGCAATTTCAAGAAAGGTCGGAAAGAGATCTGTTCCGATAACCGGTTCATCGCACTTCGAATCCGGTTTTACGACTCCGGGCCAATAAACAAAAGCCGGTTCCCGTATCCCTCCTTCATAAAGCATCCCTTTGCCGCCTCTAAGAGGTTTATTTGAAGTTGTCTTACGGGGACCTACCACACCTCCATTATCAGAAAAAAAGAAAATCACAGTGCTCTCTATTAAATTCAATTCCTGCAATTTTTCTAAAATATTTCCAACTCCAATATCTATACTCTCTATCATAGCCGCATATACCGGGTCCTTCTGCCCTCCGATTCCGGGTTTATTTTTATACTTGTTTAATATCTCCTTTTTCCCGCGGATTGGGGAATGAACGGCATAATGCGAGAGATAAAGAAAAAATGGATTATCCCTGTTATTTTCAATGAATCTGATGGCTTCATCATTCAGGCGGTCGGTAAGGTACTCACCTTCCGGCCCGTCTTCGAGATTTTTGTTGCTGTACGGGCTGAAATAACTTTTTGGATGTCCTGCCAGGTTTCCACCAGCATTTTTATCAAATCCCTGACCTGTGGGGAGTGTTTCTGTTTTATCTCCAAGGTGCCATTTACCAAAATGCCCGCATGTGTATCCGGAAGATCTTAATACTTCCGGGAATGTGACAATATCAGATGGAAGTACTGTATTATTCGGTACCGGTATAATTTTTCTCCGAAATTTTGACCCTCTTTCAGAGCTGTTAACGGTATATATGCCGTGTCTTGGTGAATATTGACCGGACAGCAGGCATGCACGGGACGGTGCGCAGTTTGGAGCATTGGCGTAGGCATTTGTAAATATTTTACCGCCTTCTGCCAGTTTATCGATATTTGGCGTTTCGTAATATCTGCTGCCCATAAAACCGGTATCTTTCCAGCCCATGTCATCAATATATAAAAAGACGATATTCGGTTTCCGATCTTTGGATTTACTGCAGAAAGCATGCTGAGATGAAAAAAGTGCGGCAGTTCCTGCACCCAGAAATTTAATAAATTCTCTTCGGGATGGATTTTCATTCATCCTGGTAACCGCCTAAATTTCTAATTATATTGAACTCATCATCAAAAATTATCAGATCGGCATCTTTCCCTGTTTTTATGCTGCCCTTTTTATTTTCAATTCCCAGGAGTTTACAGGGATTATATGTCACAAACTGCACGGCTTTTTCAATAGGTGCACCGGTAAAACCGATAAATTTTTTCATAACATCGTTTACCAGACAATTAGCCCCGATAAGAATGTTATTATCCTTATACCTAACACCGTTACCGTCAGAGATTACTTCTTTTTCATAATACTTATAACAACCGTGGGCTTTTCCAGCAGAGATGACCGCATCAGATATAAGTATCATCCTTTCATGATTCAGGTTCTCATAACATAATTTAATTATTTCCGGGCTTAAATGGACGCCGTCGCAGTTCAGTTCAAAAAATATTTCCCGGTCAATGAAAGGCAGCATTGCAAGCCCGCTTCTTTTATGGTCTATTGTGGACATTGCATTAAACAAGTGTGTAATATTGAACCGTGAACTGCCCTTAAATTTGTGAATATCCTTTAGCTCACAATCCGAATGACCGTAGCACGGGATTATATTTTCTTTTAGTAATGATTCAATTAGTTCTCTGCTGCCTTCCAGTTCAGGTGCAGCCGTCATCATTTTAATAAAATCATGTGAAATTTCGATCAATTTTTCCAGGTAATCTAAATCAACTGCCTTCACAAATTCGGGCAGAATACCACCCCGTTTTTTTGGATTAACAAAGGGGCCCTCCACATAAATGCCGGGTATAAACTCCTGTAAAAATTTTTTACTCTTAAGTTCAGCTGCAGTTATTGCTAATATATTTTCTTTGCACTGGATAGAAGGGACAAAAGTATTAATGCCCCTTTTTTGAAGAAATCCGCATATTTTTTCAAGGATATCTTCCTCACCTGACTCTATCGAAAAATCTTCGCACCCGTGGATATGCAGCTCCACAAATGCAGGTGAGACGTAATGTCCTTGAGCATCTATGATCTTATAATCAGGTTGATTTTGAGAGTCGGTCGTTATTTCCTTAATTTTTCCATTTTCAACAACAATTATAGTATCTGTTAATATCCGGTCTCTTAAAATGACCCTGCCGTTTTTAACAATATAGTTTTTCATGAGCATTTAATGATAATCAGTTGTTAAAATATTGTCGTATATATTAATTAAAAGATTCCCGTTTTCGTGCGTGTTGCTCAACTCTTTTTTTGAAAGAAGAGTCAGGAATTGTCATTTCGAACGTAGTGAGAAATCTAAACAAGCCTTTCTTAGACCCTGAACCAAGTTCAGGGTGACAGGCTTGGAGTTGAGCCACGCACACTTTCACGGGAACGACACTATTGTGATCTTTTTAATCAATCCCGGAAAAATCTCATTATTCAATTACATACCATGTAAAACTCTTTGGTGCCAATTCAACAGGCAGTTCTACTTCATATTTTCTATTTAATTTATAAGTTCCCGGTTCGCCTTCCTGTTCACGTATTTTTGCTTTTTCAGTTATTCCGGTATAGTATAGAGGAAGGGTCACAGATTTATTCACTGTTCTATTCAACGGATTATAAACCATTGCCAGCCCCTTTTCCTCAAGAGCAGGATTAACATGAAGTATGCAGTCAATATCACGTCCGTCCGGTCGGCGCACATGTATTATATCGGAATTGAGAATATCACGGTATTTCTTATAAAAGTCCACCCATTTTTTAACAAGAGTTTTAGTCTCTTCGGTATCATAAAGCCTTGGGCCTCTGTAGCACGCCTGTACACCGGAACCAAAATTCTGGACAAGGTGTGCTTCATAAGCCTCCAGATGTTCCGACAGCGGTTCGAGAGTTGCAGCGGCACCTCCTCCGTGATACTGAACAAGCGGAACGAACATCCAGCCCATGCTCGGTGTTTTCTGCCGCGTACCGTCAAAAATATTCTGGCGCCCAAGAATTATCTGCCTGTCTCTTGGAAGAGACCAGTTAACTTCCCTGTAGCCCATCCCTGTTTTATTCGAGCCGTTCAGGAAATACCAGTCGGGAACATTAAGAAAAATACCGCGCGCCCTGCACCATTTATAAAAGCCGATGATCTTTTTCCACTGCCGCCACTGTGAATCATCCAGACCTTTATGCCCGGGGTGCTCTGTTGATGCACATACATCACCCGGGTAGGAACCGTCGTGTTCCAGCATATCAAATCCCGTTTTTTCAAAAAATCCGGTCAGCTTTTCAAAATATTTTATCCCCCACTCACTTTCAAGACATGGTGAATTCCCGAAAATAGCTCCACCTGTTTTCCCGGTTTCGGGATTAATGACATCATGTTCATCACTGATACGCCTGCTTGCAAGAAGAGAATAGCCCCCAAGTTCGATACCTTTGCTGTGTGCATAGTCAACAAGTTCCCTGAATTGGTTTATATAATCAGGGTCTTCACTCTCCATAGAAAGCCCGCTTCCAAAGCTTATTATCACCATTTCAAATCCAACTTCTGCACACTGGTCAACTGCCTTCTTTATTGCATCAGGTCTTGAATCGGTCACATGCATAAATATCGGATTTTCCGTCACCCAAGGAGCGATTGTCCTGTACATTTTCCGCAAAGAGAGCCCCTGTCTTTCCCTGTCTGTAGAATCGTAGATCAGTTCATAAGTTCTGAATGACTCGAAAGTCGCCTCAGGTTCAATATCGATCTCAGGACCGATAGGCGGACGGCTTTCAAGCTGGCAGGGTGTCTGCCTGCGGTAGTTCACCTGAGAAGAGTACTGGGGATCAATTTCATAGAATGTTGTTTTTGTAGCGCTCCTCGGAAGCATACCGTGAAATGCATAGTCGCTTTCTATATGAATATTCGGGTATCTCCATCTGTTTGGTTTCTCAACAGGGCTTTCAGCTTCGACTACCGCCAGGACCTCACTTTTAAATGAATTAAGGCGCACCTTTTTATTCCCTTTATTCTGAACGGTGATCCATTTTGATAACAGCGGAATACCATCATACAATTCGTAATATACGGAAACTTTTATGTTTTTCAGTTCCGGCTGTTCTGACACAAAATTGAACGTAAGCGATATTCCGGGAGGAGGCCACAGCAGATCCGCCGAATACCGTTTTCTTTTCCAGGGAAACCTTTCCTTTATTTCACCTGTCCGGTAACTATCATATTGAAATGCCGCTTCACCGCTTGTCATTGAATCCAGCCACTCCGGAAGCAGATACCCATATTCTATCTGACCTTCAAGACCGCCAACTTTATATTCTTTACCATTTATGCTGATTACCGCTTCGGGCTTTACACCCCTGATTATTGATTCACTTGTTTTAAGGTTCTGAAAATCGACAGTTGCCGCATTGGGTTTGATTCTGAAAGTCCTTTTTATAAGCCCGTTCGTCAGTACAATTTCACCTGTGCTGCTTTTTTCCGAAACTTTGGCTGTAAAACCTGTCGGCGAAACAAGCCAATCATTTGTTTCACTATACTCTGAATTCGAAAAGCAGAAAACACAAAAAGTCAGGATTAAAGATGAAATTTTATACAAAATTTTCATTTTTACTCCGGTTGATGTTTTTTTATGAGGTTATTTCTGAAATTCTGCTGCGTACCGGGATAACTCCAGTAAAAGTTTTTTTCCTGCATTCACGATCTCAGCACACGGTTTTTGTTTAGCGATCTTAAAAGTAAAAGTGCCCAGAATGTTTTCAAGTCTTTCCAGATTACGTTTTGATTCCCTTGAACCGGATTTAGTCAAGATAGATTTTATTATTCTGATCTTCTCGAAATCCTGTATACCCTCCCTCAATCGTTCAAAACGAATTGAACTCCTCGCTCCGGGATAAACAAGGAAGCAGTCGCCGGCGGGCCACCTGACAAACCTCGTATCTTGGAGAGGATCTTTTACCCAGCTCTGGTATGCCCAGCGAAGAAAACCTGTATAACCGCATGATGCAGCATACCATCCCAGCCAGGTTGATTCAGCCGGTGGTGAAAATGAAAATGTGTTTGGCTTGGCAGGGACACAGCATACATAAAATGTCGTAGGTAAATTTCTTTTCACACGCTGCCCGATCACATTCTTATCGATCGGAGGATCTATATAAAAACAGTAATCATGGACATCAAATTTTATCTCCTCATGATAATTACCAGCAAGTGTTATTTTTAAACCGGGGGCATTCTTTTTTATAAACGCTATTACTTTCTGCATCGCATCAAGAGATCTTTCATCCATGGCAATGCTTGTTTTATCCAGCCACCCCTTCTTTTTCAAATGTTTTGTGAAATCTATCAGGAAAGGTCTCCAGTGGTCTTCAAATTCTTTCTCGCCTGCCTGAGTTTGCACGTATTTATAATCACAATCTGCTTCATCATAATAACGAAAACTGTTCGACCAGGGGACCATGGAATAGCAGTTTATCTGTTTTGTTATACCGCACTTTTCACACAATTCGACATATCTGTCAAAAGCGGTGTAATCAAAACTCCAGCTTCCATCTTTTTTCCTTATCCATTCAATCATCGACTCAAAATCAAAATAAGTCTGATGCCCCCAGGGCTCATGTATTAAAAATGTGGTTATGCATTTCTGTCCGGCACCTGCCAGCATTCTAAGCAGCGGCTCAAGCAGACGAATATGTTCATCAGACCAGGGCTTAACATTGTGATATTGTGCCACAGAAAGAGGTGCCTGCCAGAGGTCGAGATGAAAAGACCATTGGATAGGTTCCGGAAGCACATTCGGCAGCACTTCGAGTTCAATATTAAAAGAGAGAGACACATTATCTTCGGCATTTACAATAATTTTACCGCCGTATTTTCCTGGGACAGCATCCTTAGGCACATCAATAGTGATCCATACAGGACGTACACTGTTCGATACCATATCAAGCCTTTCTTTTGTATCTAATATATCAGCAGTATGTATCGGTCTGGCATTCTCCGGTGTAGTATTCCTCCATCCTTTATCAGCCAGAACATAACGGACAAATCTTACCTGCATACCACTGGGGACGATCTCTTTACCGTCAGTTGTTCTCAAAGAAGTGTTTTTTAATCTGAGCTGTCTTATTCCGTTCGCACTCCAAAGAACGATCTGAGCATGTACTTTTTCACCTCTCCATGCAGTACCGGACCAGGTCTTTTCAGATCCTCTCAATGGAACAACATTATTCGCATACCGCCTGTCAACGGTAACGAATGATCCGTGCAGACCAGGCGGGATCTGCTTCCACTGCTCGAACTGAAAGTAACCAAGCTTTTGCGGATTCTGAGGTTCATATTGAAGTCTTGCATCTAAGATCTGTGCAGTTAATATACTATTAGATGTTATAAACAGGATAAAATTTAATGCCGGAACAAATATAAATAAAATAAACCAATTCTTTTTTACAGCATTTTTCATTTGTTTTTACCTCTTTATTATTATCGAATTTTATTTTAACAGTAACTTACATTTTTACTTTATCTCCAATAAATTTCTATTGAGAATGTAACTCATGCCTTTTTTTGTGGAGATATTTATCAATTTATCTTTATATCTTATTGTGCAATTATTACCAAGCCTGGAATAGATCTTTACTTTGTTCAGTTCACCATTCTCCCAGTATATATCAATTTCAAAACCTCCTCTTGCACATAATCCATTTATGCTCCCCTTTGCCCATTTTCCCGGTAATGCCGGCAGGAGATGAATTTCGCCTGCATGGCTCTGAAGCAGCATTTCAGCGATACCCGCACATCCTCCGAAATTACCGTCTATCTGAAAAGGAGGGTGATTGTCAAACAGATTCGTCAGTGTCGATTTTCTTAAAAGAGCCAGTACATTTTCATAGGCTTTTTCACCATCCTGAAGCCGTGCGAAGAAATTAATTATCCATGCTCTGCTCCAGCCTGTATGCCCTCCTCCATGGGAAAGGCGGTATTCGATCGACCTCTTTGCAGCCTGCATTAAATCAGGAGTATACTGATAGGTGATCTGTTTACCGGGATGAAGTGCAAAAAGATGGGACATATGTCTGTGCCCGGGTTCATGTTCCTTGAACTCTTCCGACCACTCAAGAATTCTTCCATCCTTTCCAATTTGAATAGGAGCTATGCGGGACATTATTTCTACAAGTTTTTTTCTGAAAGAACTGTCTTTATCAAGAATCTTAGCTGCATCTATACAATTGTTAAAAAGGTCTACAATTATCTGATGATCCATGCTCGGTCCCATGCAGACACTTGCCCTGTTACCATCGGAAGTTATAAAATTATTTTCAGGTGACATCGATGGTCCTGAAACAAGGTAACCTGTTTTCGGGTCTTCAACGAGAAAATCAACAAAAAATTCAGCGGCTTCCTTCATGATCGGATAAGCTTTGTTTTTCAGGAATTCCCTGTTTTCGCTAAACAAATAATGTTCCCAGAGGTGCTGACAGGACCAGGCTGCCCCCATAGGCCACATGCCATAATATGTCTTTCCAATAGGTTCGGTAAACTGCCAGACATCCGTGGTATGATGAGCCACAAAACCGTCACATCCGTAAGTTTTTTTTGCCGTTATTCGCCCCCGTTTGCGAAGCCCGTCAACAAATTCAAGCATCGGCAAATGACACTCAGAAAGATTGGTGACTTCAGCAGGCCAGCAATTCATCTGAAGGTTAATATTAATATGATAATCAGCGTTCCAGGGCGGATTTAATCCGTCTGCCCATATCCCCTGGAGATTTGCAGGCAATGTGCCGGGCCGTGAACTGCTTATCAGGAGGTATCTCCCAAACTGGAAATAAAGTGCAGCAAGTGCGGGATCTTCACTCCCCCTGTTTAATGCATCAAGTCTTTCATTTGTGGCAAAATATCCGGCATCTGTTTCTCCGAGGTTTATGCTGACGCGTTTGAACAAAGAATGGTAATCATCAAGATGCGTTTTAAGCAGTTGTTTATATGTTTTCCCGGCAGCGGAATTCAGATAACTTTTGCATAAATCACCGGGAACATCTCCCCGAAAATCAGTTGCAGCAGCAATAATAATAGTAACAGCATCCGCTTTTTCAATTTTTATCGAATTTCCTTCAACAATAATTGAGCCGCTTTCATTTAAAATCCGGGCTCCGGCTTCAAATTTTACTCCGTTACCGCCGCCAACGTGTTCCTTCATTAATATAATTCCCGGTTCAGCAGTTATTCCAGCTTTATCTCCGGGCCGCGATAAACCGGCGATAAAAGACAGCGCTCCTCGTACATTAGAAGTTATCCTGACCACAATTACCCTGTCTGCAGCAGATGAAAATATTTCCCGTTTATATTCGGTCTTTCCTGAACTGTATGTGATTCTAACTACGGCATTTTCTATATCCAGTTCACGGCGGTAATTACGGATATTTTTTTGCTCTTCAAAATCAAGATTCAGATCACCAAGCGTCTGGTAAGTATGTATCCCTCTTTCGAGGCGGGTACCCATTATTTTCTCCTGGGCAAGTTTTTCTGCTTCTGCATATTTCCCTGCAAAAAGAAGTTCCCTAACCTTTTTCAGATATTTCTTAGCTTCAGGATTCGCTCTATCGACAGGCTTTCCTGTCCAAATGGTCTCCTCATTAAGCTGTATTCTCTCTTTTTGAATTCTTCCAAAAACCATTGCTCCGAGACTCCCGTTACCAATCGGGAGTGCCTCATTCCAGTTTGCTGCAGGTTGTTTGTACCATAACTTCAGATTAGATCCATTTTTCCGGATTTGTGACCTTGAAACACCAGGAAATATAAAAATCACCGAAAGTATTATCAATAAAAGTACTGTACTTGCAGTTTCCCGTAATGATTGATCCCTGTTGATTTTTTTATCCATAAATACCCTTATAATTTAACGGTTTTTTGATTTTCCGGCCATTTCATCGATTTCAGGGATTTTAAACCGGACACTGACAATAAAAGGCGATTCACCTTTTACCCAGTGACCGTAGGTCGTTGTGACAAATGTGCCGTCAGGCAGTACTTCAACACCCGGGTATGCACAGTCCCAGCTGCTGTGATTATCCATAAGCCTGATGCGGTACTGCCCTTCTCTTCCGTTAACAATGTCATCATATGTACCCAACCACCCAACCCAGTCACCTTCGGTCGGGCTGCCGCGGTCGGGAGTAATATCCCTGAATGAAATAAAAAGCCTGCCGTCAGGCGCATATTTTCCCGTATGCCTGTCCCCGTTAAGGGAACCGGGCAGTTCTCGAGGGGCTGTCCATGTTTTTCCTTCATCGTTAGAGAAAATAACATGTGAGTTCCGGACACGGCGGTTTTCCCTCAGCAGCGCAGCAAGCTGTTTTCCATCAGGCGATCTTATCACACCGGGCTCACATAAATGAACACGGTCATCTTTATATATTTCTTCAGGATAAGACCATGTTAATCCGCCGTCATAAGAGAATGTCTTATATAGTGTCATTACGGGTACTCTTCTGCCGTCTTTTGTAAAAAACCTGCCGTCGTCATGAAACATCGCCATATAATGCCCTTTTCCTGTCTTAAGTTCTACAACACAGCCCATAACAACTATCCCACCCCAGTCACCCACAGGTTTTAACGGTGTCCAGGTATATCCGTCATCCTCTGAGACTGCAATTCGTGTCGGGTAAAGCCCTGAAAACATTATCAGTCTTTTTACTCCCGCCGGATCGACCACCCTGTGAATGGTAGGCACTTCTTTTGATGTTGCCCAGTTTTCTGGTACCGGAAGGCGGTCACTCCATGTTTTTCCTCCATCCATGCTGCGTTTCATAACAATTCCTCCCCTGCCGTGACCTTTAGGGTAAACCGTAATAATGGTCTTTCCGTCTTCAAGCAGGACTGTAGTTGGATGTCCGAGATACTGTCCTTTTTCTCTGTCAACTATGATCTGCATTTCCTTGTTTTCTGCAAGATCAATCAGGGGGATGGTAAAACCGTGGTATTCCCCTTCTTTAACTCTCATATCATGAACGATCCCCGAAATTTTTTCTGTCAGAAGCCCGGCAATTATCTCATGTCCACGGTCATTCGGATGCAAACCGTCAAGTAAAAGTTCTGAAACGGTGATGTCCTCTGCTGCCTCAAGATATTCGAAATGGCTGTACACATCAATCAATGGCGTTCCGGTATTTGCCGCAATTACACGGACGCTCTGGGCATACTCTCTGCTGAGGAGGTTAAATCCTTTCGGATTATTAATATCATATGGGGGTTTACCAAAAACCGATTTCAGATTTTCTGTCCAGCGCACAGGATTGGGTGTCATCAATATGACTTTAATCTCTTCTGATTGTAAAATATTAATGAAATACAGCAGGTTTTCCCTGTACCTTTCCTTTGAAACACGAGGTTTACTCTTGCCCAGATGAACGTCAACTGCTGCATCATTCAGTCCGAACTGAATTATGACAATGTCCGGCTCTTTCTCAATAACTTCAGTTTTGAACCTCCTCCGGGCGTCTTCGGTTGTGTTTCCGGGAATACCTGCATTCAGGATTGTTGCATTAATATGTCTTTCAGAAAGCAGTTCTTCAAGTCGCCTGGCATATACTTTTTCTATTCCATTCCTGTCCGCAGTGGTAGAATTGCCGAATGCAACTATAGTCAGAGGTGCATTTTCAGAATTCGACTTAAATGATCCCGTCAACAAAAGCATGATACATGATAATAAAAGAAAACAGAGAAGTTTCCCGGGACTTACACTTTTCATAAAACATACTCCCTTTATAAAATTGATCAGTATGATCAGGGCTGTATACTTAAATTTTTAATTCGGAAATACAATAAAAAGCTGTGATTAAAATCCCTTGAATTTTATAGAATACCTCGCTGAAATTTATCCACAAATAGAAATAATGTCAAGTTATAAAGACCTAAAACTGAACTACCCCTGTTTTTTCCACCATATATGTCATTTCGAGTGAATGCGAGAATTCTATCTTTTTTTTTGTTTCTTTTAAGCACAAAGTTATTTATTAGATTTCTCACTAACGTTCGAAATGACAGTATACAATAGTGGTGATGCATTTTAACAATTAAAAGTTTATAAAATCGGATATTAAACCTTTATTAATAGAGTATGCAGGAAAACTCAGGAAAGACAGACTGGAAAGTCTGTCCTACCAGAAAGTCGAATATATTTAAACTTGCAGGACATGTATTTCTGCCTGTCTAAGTGATATATTACCTAATCGTCAAACTAAAATTCTTCGTCCCCGTTTTTTAAAAGTCAAGTTTAATAAATCATGAGCCGATTATATTTTTAGAGACTATTGTGGCAGGATAAACGTTCAGGAGGGAGACAAAATTGAATAATTCAATTGACTATCAGCGTTTAACAGTCTGGTCTCTTATCATTATATTAAATTTCAGCATAGATGCTGCATTTATCTGGTTTCTGATAAAACTTTTCCGGTTGATTTTTTAAACCTATAAAGTTTTATATCAAAACATGAAGAAAACCGGATAATACTGTTTTTCAGACATTTCGCATAAAAAAAGGCTGTCCTATAAAAGACAGCCTTTTTTTTGACTATAAAATCCAAATTTCAAAACGAGATCACTTTACCGAACACCGTATTTTTTGTTTCTGTATACACTGGTAATGTCATTGACGAGAATGAGAGGTTTCCTTTAGAATTGATTGTATTCTCCATGAAAAGAATTATTCCCGTTTTATAGGCAAAATAAATGACACCATCCCCTTCTCCGGAGCTTTCCAAAGTAAAATCATTCCCTTCGCTTCTACCGGTTCCTTTTATTGAAAGTTCATATTTTACGTTGATCTTCAGGCAGTCATATCCTTCTCTTACCACCTCTTCGGTTAAAGTATAAACGGTTTTCAACCTGACGTTCGTGCTGCCGCCGGATTCAGACGGGATATTTTCGACAGTTTCGTCATTCCAACTCCCGCCAATACTCAGAGATTCCTCAGGGAAGACCGGGAAAATATATTTTAAATCACTTTCATACCTTTTTTTTTCGAGTTTTTCCCCGTTCCCGATCTCTAAAACAGGCAGCAGTCCAAAACCTGAAAAATTCAGCATCTGACCTTTTTCAGATATCCGGAATTCCACTTTTTTCCCAGTGAGCACTGAAAGATCAGGATTGAAAGAGCCCATCGGTCCCTCACCTGAGATCTGATACTTTTTGTATTCAGTTTCAATATCGATCCCTCTTGAGGGATTTACCGACCTGACGGAAAAACGAAGACCGTTTTCCGATTCAGTCAAAGTTCTGGTCTGATTGCTCCCCATTTTATAAACCTGTGTTTCGCTGCTTTTTGAAACAAGCTCAAAAACGGTTTCCGGTGTAAGATCATATTTCAGGTCATATGTTTTTCCCTGATCAACTGAGACAGTTTGAGAATAAATGAAAGATGAAATAC
>JBHPGK010000080.1:0-14560 GCA_042570605.1 Candidatus Zhuqueibacterota bacterium | reverse complement strand
ATTATAATAAGATGAAGGATTTGTTCTCCAAACAACCCGGAATTCGTAGAGATAATGATAATAAATAATGAATCAAAAAAGAACAGGATCAAGATTTTTTCTTAAGGAGGATACATGTCACAATTACTCAAATCGAAGATAGATCTTCACCTTAGTACGGTATTATTTGTAAATATATTTATCTTAATAATATCGGCAAGCATATTATCTGCACAAACAATGCAATCAAAATTTGAAGAGTATCTTACTGGTTCGCAGAATGTTCTTAATTTCAGTGGTAATGTTCTGGTAATGAAAGAAGGTAAAGTGCTTTTTGAAAAGGGTTACGGCATGGCAGATATTTCTGCATCAAGACCGAACAGCCCGAAAACGAGATTTCTGATCGGTTCAATTACAAAGCAGTTCACTGCCGCTGCGGTTATGCAGTTATCAGAAAAGAAGCTGCTGGATATTAATGATCCTATAGTCAAATATTTTCCGGACTATCCCAAACCTGCTGCTGATAAGGTGAATATTTATCACCTGCTTACTCATACTTCAGGGATCGCCAATCTTACAGACCTGCCCGGGATCGAAGAGAAGTGGACAAAACCTGCCGATCCTGAAGAAGTTTTGTCTATGTTCAAAGATATTCCTTTGCAGTTTGAACCGGGATCTGAATGGCAGTACAGCAACTCGAATTATTATCTGCTTGGACTGGTTATCGAGAAGGTATCCGGTGAGAAATACGGGGAGTATCTGCAGAAACATATATTCGAACCGCTCGGGATGAAGAATACAGGGTATCCGTCAGGATTGATGAAGGTGCCGGGACTTGCTACAGGATACTCTTTTGATTCAGATAATGATCCAGTACCTGCTGAAGTTCTTCACAGCAGCTGGCCCTATTCGGGAGGCGGGCTTTACTCAACTGTTGGAGATATGGCAAAATGGGACAGGGGGCTTCGCGATGGAACCGTATTGTCAAATGAATCCCTCTCTCAAATCTTCAATCCGGTTAAAACTTCATTTGGTTTCGGGTACGGTTTCGGATGGGAGATTGATACTCTTTATGGTCATCAAATGGCTTCGCACGGTGGTCTTATAAACGGGTTCTACAGCCATTTCCTGAGATTTCTGGACGAGCCGTTCTGCGTAGTTGCTTTCAGCAATAACGAAGCTGGTCCGACCGATAGAATTGCCAAAGGATTGACGGCTATTGTTTATGGAGAACCTTATGATGTGCCGGTGAAGAAAATCCCCATGGCAGTTGATGCTGAAATATTTGACGATTATACAGGAGTCTATGAGGTAGATCCTGACGATTATAATATTGTTACTCGTGAAGAAGATAAGTTGTTTATTCAACAATCCGGCGGGGCACGTTATCTATTAATGGCGGAAGCAGAAGACAGATTTTTTTATGATAGGAACAATGCATGGACAGTGACTTTTGTTCGTGACGAAGCAGGAAAGGTAATTGAACAGGTGAGTCACAGAAACGGAATTGATTTGAGAGCACGCCGTGTGGGGGAAGAAGAGGCCAAAAGAATACTAAGTGCATTTGATCCCGCAGAAATAAACCCGGCTGTCTTCAAAGAATATGAAGGGGATTACGAAGTTGCACCGGGATTTGTCCTGACATTTATAAGAAGAGAAAACCGTTTCTTTACAAAGGCGACCGGTCAGCCGGAAATGGAAATTTTTCCCCGCAGTGAGACGGAGTTCTTCCTGAAAGTGGTTGACGGCTCGGTTAAATTCGTCAAAGATGGATCCGGAAAAGTAACCGGGCTGGTAATAAATCAGGGCGGAAGAGAAATACCTGCAAAAAAGATCAAATAGAAAAATAGAGTGTTTGAGAGATAATATTTTATTTGACTTTTAAATGTTTATATTGTAGAATTAATTGGATTTATTTTAATTGAAAATTATTTATTCAATTTGGAGAAAATAGAGAATGAAATTAAAAGTTGTTCTCGAATCAAGCGAGGAAGGCGGTTACACTATTTTTGTTCCAAGCCTTCCAGGCTGTATAAGTGAGGGGGAGACAAGAGAAGAAGCACTCAAAAATATAAGGGAAGCTGCCGAACTATACCTTGAATCAGTTGATGATGATGTTATACCGTCCCCTGAAATTGAAATATTGGAAATTGCTTTATGACCAAAGTACCAAGCTTAGGATATGAAAAAGTAAATTAAGGCTTTACTCGCTTCCGTGTTGAAGCATGTCAGGTTACCGGTTGTAAGATTTACTGAATTTATTTGAGAAGTAATGAAGAAATTGTTTTTATTATTTATCTTTCTTATGTTTCCATGTTTTATTATTTCTCAAGAGAGACAAAAAACTAAAATTGCTAAAATTCTTGACAGCAATCTTTTTTTGTCAAGCGAAGGTCAATTAATAAAATTAGCAAATGTTGAGTCTCCTTCAATACTCTCTGAGAATTCCCGCTTTGCCAGAAGGGTCCTCCTCTACGCGAAAGAAAAGATATTAAATCATTCCCTTTATTATGAAGCAAAAAAAAACAATGAAAGAACAGATACTCTAAATGTTCATTTGTTCGAAAAATTTATGCTTACAACAGTCTGTTTTAATAAAGAATATTTAAGATATGGTTACGGAAAATTCATATCATCTGCCGATTCAACCTATTCTGTAATTTATATGGAAGCTGAAAAAGACGCAAAAGAATCAGGAAATGGGCTATGGAAGTCAAATATTCCATCATTCAATTCAATTCAGTTATGCTTTTCCGGAAACAGTGTATTTGAAGATAAATACAGCCGGTCGTCGTTTTTAAATATAAAATTTGAGAAAATCAGCAGAAGATATCAAACTCAATTTTCTCTATTTGAATATTTTGAAAAAGGGGAGTCATCGGATTTATTTATTCAGCTGAAATTCGATTGGCTCAGCAAATATTTTGGTGTAAAATTTGGGGCAACTTATTTTTCATTTGGCGATCATGGAGGACCGCAGGTTTTTATCTTTCCGGTTTTTGGATTGAAAGCTGGATATATGGAAAAAATATATTTATCATGTAATTTTTGTGAAGATATATGGATGGGATTTTTTGATGTTGGCTTGAATTACCATTTCAGTTATCCTTATGGAAAAATTGTTATCGGAGCTGCGGGTTATTATGATAACTGGTTTAAAACGATTAATTTACAATTTAAACCGTTTGATACTGTTTTTATTGACTTAAGAGGGAAATATAATTTTGACAGAGATTTTGGTTCCTTTCTCGGAGGGATAGGATTTTTATTCTGATTTAAGAAAAATACCTTTTAAGAAACTTTCATCGAAACTAACTCGTTTTGATGTAAACAGTCAAAAAAATATTAACTTATTTCACTTTCTCAAACTCTGCACTTACATCTGCATACAATTTTACAAGTTCATTGTACCGGATATATGCATGGTTTCCCGGTTTCTGATCAGCGCGGTTCAGCATGGAATACAGGTACCTGATCTGGTCGAGCAGCATCGGAGTCTGATATGTACCCCGTGCTGTTGCCATTTGTGCATGAATATTTTCAAGTTTTTTCTTTTTTGAGCCGCCTGCTTTCTTGAGTGCATTCCGTACGTCTCGTTCTGTCCGGTTTGCACGGTTTTGAAGGTCCTGTATTTTCAAACTAAGGTTAAACTGCTCCACCATGTCTGCCTGCGTTACACCATCAGCAGCTACACGCGGATCGATCTTTACTGTAAATTTTTTCTTCATTATCCGGTCACCGACTGCAAGTTCAGCAAAATATGTCCCGGGGACTGCCATTGGACCGCTTCCCATCCTTCTGTTTCCTGAAGATGATCCCGGATACGACATATCCCAGATAAACCTGTTTATTCCGGGTGTTTTAATTAATTCCGATCTGCGGTCGGCACTTGAAAATTCCCTTATTGTTTCACCCTGCTTATCCATTATTTTTAGAGTCAACACTTTGGTTGTATCTATTTCGGAAATGTAATAATCGATCATTGCACCTGCCGGGGGGTATTCGGGAATTCCGCCTCTCCTGAATGACCGGTAGCGCATTCGGTAAGCTTCACGCGGTGTAAATAGAAAAAGTCCCGATGATTTTATACTTTCATCGATCTGATGAAGCAGGGTAACATTATCGAGTATCCAGAATGACCGTCCCATAGTGGACATTATCAGATCTTTACGGTATATTTTAATGTCGGTAACCGGGGTAACAGGCAGATTAAGCTGAAATTCCTGCCAGTTTTCTCCGTCATCGAACGATATAAACATTCCGAATTCAGTGCCCGCATATAACAAACCTTCTCTGTCCGGGTCCTCCCTGATAACGCGTGTCGGGTAATCTTCAGGGATACCGTTTTTGCCGGTAGTGAGAAGTCTCCATGTTCTGCCGTAATCGGTGGTGCGGTAAATATACGGCTTAAAATCGTTCAGAAGATACCTGTAAGCGGCAAAATATGCTTTTTCCGGTCTGTGTGGAGAAGGCTCAACTGTTTGTATCCGTCCTCCCTTTGGGAGGTCTTCAGGTGTTACGTTTTCCCAGGTTTCGCCTGCATTCCGTGTCACATGTACAGGTCCGTCGTTTGCTCCAACCCATATAAGCCCAGGTTCAAGAGGGGATTCCTGTACCGCATAGATAGTGCTGTAGAATTCTTCACCCGTTATGTCCCGTGTGATAGGGGAACCTGAAATAACCTGTTTATCAGCCTCGAATGCCGTCAGGTCGGGGGAGATGGTCTCCCATGTTTCACCATCGTCCCTTGTCCTGTGAAGATACTGTGAAGCATGATATACAATGTCCGGATCGTGGGGGGATACGTGAATAGGGGAGACACGCTGAAAACGGTATTTAAGGTCTTTGGGATTATGACTGTATATATTGGCAGCGCCTACGTAAAACTGCTGTTCCTGCCCCGTTTTCTTATTATATCTTCCGAAACGCCCTTTGCAGTTTGCATAGACGATATTATGATTACCCGGTTTCGGTACTGCCGGACCTGTCTCACAGCCGCCGATTGACCGCCAGAAACCGGTATGACCGATCGAAAGTGAATATGGTGGAATACCCGGCACCATGATAGTGCTGTTGTCCTGCTGTCCCGCGTACAGCCAGTAAGGGAACTGGTCATCAACATTAACCTGGTAGAGTTCAGCGGTAGGCTGATTATACTGTGTTGACCATGTTTTCCCGCCATCCCTTGTTACATTCACACCGCCGTCATTGCTCTGAATGTAAAGGTCAGGGTCATTCGGATTGATCCACATGTCATGATTATCTCCGTGCGGCGTAGAGAGCCTGTTCCATGTTTTTCCGGCGTCCGGTGATCTGAAAAACCTTGTGGAATTGACATACACGACATCAGCATTAGCTGGATCGGCATCTACATTACAGTAATAGAATGGTCTGTCCAGCAGCGGAGCGTACTTTGATACGAGTGTAAAACTTTTTCCCCTGTCATCTGAACGGTATAAACCTCCTTCTTCCGGCGGAGCTTCAAACAGGACATAAACTCTATCCGGGTCTGCAGATGAAACCGCCAGATCACTTTTACCCCTGATACCATTCGGCAAGCCGTTCGTTAACTGTTTCCATGAATCTCCACCGTCTTCAGACTTATAAACTCCGCCTTCCCTGCCGCCGCTGATGATCGTCCACGGTTTACGTTCCGCAAGCCACATCGAGGCATATATTTCCTGCGTATTATCAGGTGCAAATTCGAGGTCGATACCTCCTGTCTTTTCTGATATAAACAGTACTTTTTCCCATGTGTTCCCGCCGTCCTTTGTCCTGTAAATGCCTCTATCCTTATTTGGTCCGAACGGGCTCCCCAGTGCGGCAATAAATACCAGATCGGGATTTTCAGGGTGAATTATTACAGCACCTATCTGCCCGGTTTTTTTAAGCCCAAGGAACTGCCATGTTTTACCCGAATCGGTCGATTTATATACACCTCTTCCGATAATGACATTGCTTCTGATCCCGTCGGAACCTGTTCCAACGTACACGATATCCGGATTTGAAAGAGAAACGCTGATCGCGCCTATAGAACCTGTGTTAAAATAACCGTCGGAAACATTGAACCAGGACTGCCCGTAATCTGTTGTTTTCCATACTCCTCCCCCCACAGCACCCATATAGAATGTTGAGGGCTGTGACGGAATTCCTGCAACAGCAGTCACCCGCCCGCCGCGTGTAGGTCCAACGCAGCGGTATTTTAATCCGGGAAATAGTTCTGATGATGCGTTATTTTGTGTCTGGGCATAAATTATATCGATATGTAAAATTCCTGAGATTATGATTATTATAAGAATACTGATCATAGATTTTTTCATTTGGTTTATTCCTTTTTGTTGTATGATTTTTTTTAATAAAAGAGAATTTAACAAAAATATAAAACAAAAATACAGTAAATCCCTTGTCATAAATATTGTACAAAATGTTCCTGCTTTTATTCAGAAAAACTCTCTTTATACCTGTATTTTTAAGTAAAACCACTTGATTTTATTAATTTACTGTATTACGTTTTTTATTATGGATTTTAGAAGTAAAGAGTCTCTATATGGACCTTGCGGTATTTACTGCGGTGCATGCGGGGCAAATGACTGCGGCGGATGTTTGAGTGAGGATATAGATGAATATGTAAAGAACTGTAAGTTCAGGCAGTGTACTATGGAGAAGAAAGTTGATTTCTGCTGTTTTTGCAGTGATTACCCCTGTAATGAACTCCATGTTTTCATGAACGATAAATGGCCTCATCATTGGACTATGGAACCTAACCTGGAGTTTATTAAGAAAAACGGAGTAGGAAAGTGGCTGTTGGCACAGAAAGAGGAATGGACCTGTAAGAAGTGCAGCACCGAAATAAAGTGGTATCAGAAAATGTGCAGTTGTGGTCTGAAGCTTAAGGCATGGGATGCACCCGATTAATATTTTCGGAGGGAAGGATGTTTTTCAAAGTAGATAAAGCTATTTTTCAGAATTTCCCGGGATTGGTTATAGGAGTGGTTGCCGCAAAAGATATCGATAATTCACAGGATAGCGGCGCTGCATCATTTCTCAAAAATCAGGTAAAAATTATTCGAAAAGAGTGGTCTTACGAACGGATTGAATCAGACCTGAGAATATTCTCCTGGCGTGAAGCTTACAGGTCATTCAAAGCCAAACCGAAAAAATATAAATGCTCGGTGGAGAATATGTACACTATGATCCTAAACGGATTGGAACTTCACTCAATAAACAATATAGTGGATATATACAATGCCGTTTCCCTGAAACACAACATTCCTGCGGGAGGAGATGATATAGATAAAATTGAAGGTGATATCCTGTTAACTTACGCTGAAGGCAGCGAACGGTTCATCCCGCTTAACGGTATACATTCAATTTTTCCGAAACCGGGGGAAGTTATCTACCGGGACGCTGAAGACGTCCTTTGCCGCAGGTGGAACTGGCGGGAATGCGAGAAATCTAAAATGACAGAGAAGTCAAAAAATATTTGCCTGGTTGTCGAGGGGCTTCCGCCTGTTACAAGAGAAGAAGTAGAGCAGATTACAACTGAGTTAGCCGGGGAAATAAAAAGATTCTGCGGAGGTTCAACTGCTGTGCATTTTGTCGATAGTGAAAATCCTTCTGTGCAAATATAACCGGAAATTTTAGTTCAATCCAAAAATATTGTGGATTATTACTTTCCGGTAATAATTATCTGTTTAGTGCATAACTTATTATTATATAATATAATACAGTCGAATTTATGACTGCAAATTAAATAATGAGATTCTTCACTTCACTACGTTACGTTCCCACGCCTGCGGCGGGACACGGCAGAATGACGCTGATAATCTGTACTATTTCGTCATTCTGAGCGCAGCGAAGAATCTCATAGCAAAATTAACTGGACATCATTGATTGTGAATATTTATTAATGGAAATATCTCAATACGGAAATACTATTTTGCCTCCGGAATGTCCGATCAGGCCTGCCATTACCGGTAAACCGGTACAAAGGACTATATAAAATATCTTTATATTACTCTGCATCAGCATTATATCCGGATTGGTAAATCTCAATAGAAAACAGATGATCAAGACTGTAAACAGTAATATCGAAAGAATCAATTTTCGTTTAAGAAGAACATTAAATTTGCAGTCATATCCCAGCCACCATACAAACAAACCTGAAAAGATCGCGGGGGGTGTAAATATCAGGCTGGCTGCCAGCATATAATATGATGCTCTTTCAAAATAGAGGCTGCCTATAAATAAATAAAGAAAGAGAAATACAGGAATAAGCAGAGTAAATGCAATAGAAAAATGGACAGATGCCGGATGCGGATGCCTTTTATAGTAAGGGAATTTGGTCAGAAAAGAAGCAAGCCACCGGGGTACTTTTTCAGGGATATCAATATGTACCTCCTCAACTATACCGACCTGTTTTACTTTTTCCATGACAACGGCATCATGCGGAGCTGCTTTTATTTCTTTTGTAAGGTCGATCCCGGCTTCGTGTTTGTTCATATGCATGCCGTTTTTCCACATTTTACTTTGAGAAATATCATATACCTTACCGTCAAAGGCGATCAATATATGATTGCCGTTTTCGTCTTTTTCATTATGCAGTTCCTTATATGTATATTTTTTCATGTTCCTCCCATACCATTATAATTATAATTTGCATTTTCCAAATTAAAAGTATATTGCAGTAAAAATTTATTGAATCTGAAAAAAAATCGATTAAATTGTTTTTGGAAAATCCCCTTACCCCGGTCTTTTTTAATGATGTATTGAAAAGACGTTATTGTAAATAACTAAGAATTATCCCTTTTGTCAAGTTATTTCATGTTTTTATCACAATATACTTTTTTTTTCATATTTTATTAACTATTATTCAGCCGATAAATTAAGTCTTTATATATATCAGGAAATAAGGATAATGAAAGAACAGATTATTGAAACATGGTATATCAACAACAGGGTAAACCTGGTGCTGCTCGATGCTGTAAGTGATGAAGGATTAAACTGCACATTGTCCAAACGCGGAGGGCGGAATGTAGCCCTGCAATTTGCACACCTGCATAATGTCAGATTATACTGGCTTGCAAAGCGGGCAAAGGACTTGCTTGAAGGTCATGTAAAAATTGATAAAGAATGTACTGTTGACCGGACACTCCTGAAAGAACGGCTCACCGAATCTGAAGATGCAATTGCTAAAATGGTTAAGAAAGGTGTGGACAGCGGGGGTATTGCCAAAGGATTTTCGAGAGGCGTTATCCCTATGCTGGGATACATGATAGCTCATGAAGCCCATCACAGAGGAAATATATTGTTAACGCTTAAACAATGCGGGCATAATATTCCACAGGAAATCCGGTACGGAATCTGGGATTGGAACAAAATTTAAAAAACATTAAAGGAGGAAATAATTAAATGGAACAGAAACAAAATATACCGGAAATATTTTCAACTATTACCAAGTATTTTTCGCCGAAGATCATAGGTGAAGTTAATGACGTTTATGTTAAATTAGCCAAAGTAAAAGGGCAGGACGTACCGTGGCACATTCATGATAATGAAGATGAACTGTTTTATGTAATAAAAGGCAGCCTTACAATGGAAATTAAAGGCCGTAACAGCTTTGATCTGGCTGAAGGAGAACTGTTTATTGTCAAACAGGGAATTGAGCATAGAGTGTATTGCGAGGAAGAATGCTGGCTGATACTTGTTGAAAATAAAGATACCAAACATACCGGTGATGTAAAGTCTCAAATTACTAAATCGGTTGATGAACAGCGTTATTGATCATTAGTTAATGATTGTTTTCTAATAAAATGATTCATACAATATACCCGGAATCCTACGGGTGATATGATTAGAAGAAAGAGGGTTATAATTATATGAATTTCTTAACCGGGCGAATTAAAATATCAGTTCGATTCTTAATTGTATTATTGCTGGTATTATCTGTCACAGTCAAAGATTCTTATCCTCAAACAGCCCTTAAAATTGCCATATGTCAGATATTTGTACTTGACGGAGACCGGTCGGGTAATTTTGTACGGATTGAAAATGCAATGATCGAAGCAAAAAACGCCGGAGCTGATATTGCCTGCTTTCCGGAAACCGCCGTTTTAGGGTGGGTAAATCCGGATGCACATAAAAGAGCCTGTCCAATTCCCGGTGACGATACAAAAAGACTTTCAGAATTAGCTCGAAAATATGATACTTATCTTTGCCTCGGTCTTTGTGAAAAAGACGGTGAGAATTTATATGATTCTGTGGTATTGATAGACAACAAAGGAAATATTCTGCTGAAACACCGCAAGATCAACATATTGTCAGAGTTAATGACTCCTGCATACACACCTGGTGAAGGTGTTAATATAGTACAAACTGTATTTGGTAGAATCGGACTTCTTATTTGTGCAGATACGTTTAAAGACGATATAATAGGGAAAATGGCTGAATTAAAACCGGATCTGGTACTTGTTCCGTATGGCTGGGCTGCTCCGGAAAATGCCTGGCCTGAGCATGGTAAATCCCTTGCTTCATTTGTAAAAAACCTGGCAGTTAAAGTTGGAGCACCTGTTATCGGTACTGATGTGGTCGGTGAAATAACAAAAGGACCCTGGTCCGGACAGGTCTACGGCGGGCAGAGTGTGGCATTTGATGCAGCCGGAAATATTTTAGCAGCCGCAAAAGACCGCGACAGGGACATTGTGATTGTATCCATTCCGAAATTTTGAATAATTCTGTAAATTTGATAGTTGATTATTTCACTTATTGTTTTAAAACACAGTTTAGTATGACCTTTTCGTCAGATTTGGGTATTACTGATTTCCTGAACACCTCGAAATCCGGATTATATAGAATTACTATAATAGAATCTGATACTGTCAATTGCATCTGATCTGATCCGAAATTTTCCCCGAAATGGAAAATATCATAAGGTAAAACGATTTGCCCGTTCATGTCCGATCTTATCAGTGGATTATAAGTGATCAGTGAATCAATATTATTATATAATATGGGAATATCCTGTTCATGATCATTTCTTTTTAGTGCCAGGTTCATATGATAAATCCCATTTGTAAGTTTGTATGTGGAATGGTTAATAAAAAAGATATGGTTTCCTGCATGAAAAGCCCTATCTTCGAAAATCGTTATTTTCTCATTGGATAATGGAGCTGTTAACGTTAGACTTCCCGTGTCTGTTTCTGATATTGACACTGGAAATCCAATATTTGCAGTGTTTTGAATATAACCCAGGTCATAAATATAGTGAAAATCAACATCCGGTACAGGATTGTTATCTTCATCGACTATTTTAATTAGCAACTCTCCAGAATTATCCTCAATGCCTGTTGAATTGCTGCTGCAAAACACAGTAAAAAGAAAAATGATTGTAAGAAACATCCTTAATGTTTTCAAAATGTCTCCAAATTAGTAAGATTAAATTAAAATACAAATATTGAACTGCAAAGCAAATAAAAAAAATGTTTTTTATTTGTTCTTTGCCGGATCAGGTATTATATTTGTGTAAAACATTTAATGATACAATATATAAGAATTGTTCTTTCTGAATATTGCCGTTAATAATATTGTAAATTATGGAGAGTAAATCATGAAAGTGCGAGGAGAAGCGCTTATTTCTCTGCCGGTGTTTATTATTACAAAATTTGGTAAAACACAATTTGTTGACTGGTTGGATTCCCTTACTCCCGAAGCAAAAAAAGTGTACAATGAACCTGTGGATAAATCAGAATGGTATCCGCTTAAACAAATGCTCATCGAACCGACACAGAAGCTGTGTGAAATGTTTTATAATAACGATCTTAGAGGAGCATTCGAATGCGGAAAATACAGTGCTGAATATGGATTGAAGGGTATTTATAAAGTGCTGGTCAAGTTGAGCTCCCCTGAGATACTGATCAACAGGGCGACAAAGATCATACAGAACTATTATGAGCCAAGTGAAGTTGAAGTAATGGAACTTGGATTGAGCAAAATAATAGTTAGAATAACGGAATTTTCAGAAATGGAACACTGTATCGAGCAGCGAATTGCCGGCTGGATGGCAAGAGCTATTGAAATCACAGGTAAAAAACTTGTCAGAGTGAAAGTAACAAAATCCCTTGTACAGAATGATCCGTTTTCAGAGTTTGAGATCAGTTGGTTATCGTAGATAAATAATGAAGTATTAGAATTCTTTTCGGTAAAGATTGAATAACCGGAAAAGCCCCTCTTACTTGAAGGGCTTTTCTTATATTAATCCGGGGGGTAAAATAGGGTGCTAAGGCTTTAAATTATTAAGTTTATATAAGCTGAAATAATTAGATTTTTATTACAGGCTATTTATCGAGAATTTTCCAGATACTATTTATATTCATATCATGCATATTAACCATCATTCCGGGAAAATTTGGGTCAATATGAGTCATGTGGTTAAAATTAGTAAAAGAGAATTTTTCTTTTACATCTTCAAGTGCAGATCCACTTGATTTAGCACTTTTGATCCCTTCATATAGATCATTTATATATTCTAAATTATCCCGTATATCTTTCATAGACATGATCTCGCCGTGTCCGCCGATCACATATCCAATTTCATTCTCTTTTTCCAGAAATTGTTGAAAAATTGATAACCACTTTGGTATATCCGAACTTTCGGTTATTTGAGGCAGCCTGTTTTTTGTAAATATTTCTCCTACATGAAGCAGTTTTAGTTCCGGCATATAAATAAGAATGTCATCTTTTTTTTTGGTTACTCCACTGTTAATCAGATTAATTGTGAAATTACCCGTATATAAACAAAGACGCTCATCAAAAGTAATATCAGGAAATTTAAATTGGAAATCGGAAGATTTCAGTTCATTAAAAAACTGGTTTTCATAATTTAGATTTTCTTTTATCATATTTTCCCAAGATGAACCTTTTTTTACTCCTTCAAGCATTTTATTTGTCATTGTATTTAAATTATTGACTTGATTATCAAGTTTCTGCGGATCTTTTTTCATGTCATTCAAACTTTTGAATATTCTTTCCATATTAGACTTTCCATTTGTATGCCCGATGATGCAGGCATTGTCAAACAAGTGATTCCCCTTAGTATAACCAAGACTGGAACCGGTGTTAATGACAAAAGCAAAATCTTTTTTACCAAAATCCTTTTCGATCAGTTTTTTTGCCCTGATGGTTATATCCGTCAATGCACCTGAATTAATAACGATCAAACCCTTTTCAGTTGAAAATGCAAGAATATTTGGTATTACGTCTGTTTCGCCGGCATTGATAAAAACGGTTCTATCTGTAAGTTTTAGCAATTTAATAGGGATCTCAGATGTTTTCTGTCCCATTGATTGGGAAGATATAATTGCAAAGATCAAAAATAATACAGCGGTCTTCAGAACTCTCATTTTTCCTCTTCCTAAATATTAATATGTGTAAATTATTTTATCCTGTCCATATGTATCTGTGATTGCAGTATTTATGGCCTTCCATAAGGGTTTTATCTCTAACAAGCTTTATTTTTGGATTGAATCCTTCCGCCCATGCATAATCACCGTAACAAACGGTGGCAAAACCGGGTTTTCCTGCAAAATCAGCTGCTTTACATATTTCCGCTGATATACATTCCGTAACTTTCAATTCAAATGCAGTATCAGTGTCTTCAACTATCTCCATAGTCAGGGTATCATTCCAGACCGGTGCTTTGAACATATCTACATAAGATCTAAAACCTTTATCAGGTGCTCGTTTTGCCTGGTTTTGTCCCCTGGCAAACAATTGCTTATATGTGTTTTTCTTGATCACTTCCAGAGCTTTTTCTTCTCCCAGCTCCTCAATAAGAGTTTTGCCATATTCAATCATAGGTCGAGAGAATTGCCCGTAGAATTGACGGTATGTAACCGGTCTTGGAAATTTGTATTCTTTATCGAACTTATGTTTTGCCTGCTGAAAGATGGAATTATTATTTGGTAATAATGAGGCAAAAGCACTTTTTGCACTAAGACAGGTTAATGCACATGCCGGCATTACTTTTGTCAATAAATCCCTGCGGCTGAGTTTTAATAGATCAGATTTTTTCATAACATTTTCTCCTGCAAATTTATGGTTGGTTATCAAATAACTGGCTAAAAGGCAATATGTCATTACTGTTATTTACACAAAGTTACGAGATAATCCGGGCATTAATTTTAAGATTTCAGTAAAGCGAAAATACTGGTCATTGTATAGAGGATAGATGCAGTAAATGGAAGATATTTATTTGAGAAATTCTTTTAATAAATGTACACGGGTGCGTGCCAATTTCAATTTTGTTTTGTCTCTTAAAATGACTTCATAATCACCGCATGGTATAGTATGCAGAGATTCTATTTCGTTAAATTTTACAATAGCAGAACGGTGGATCCTGAAGAATTCATCCGGATCAAGGGATTTCTCAAGCTGTTTTAAACTTTCTCTTAATAAATATGTTGAGCCGGCTGTATGTATCCTTACGTAGTAATCCAATGCTTCAAGCCATTTAATTTCTTCAGCATTTACAAAACTAATCTTACCCTTTTCTTTTATCATTATGCGTGATAGAAATTTTTTATCA
>JBHPGK010000079.1:0-14820 GCA_042570605.1 Candidatus Zhuqueibacterota bacterium | reverse complement strand
ATGTAAACCTGTGGAAAAAGAAGAGCTTCTGGTACTTCTTGAAAATCTCAGGAAAAAACTTTCCATTAAGCGAGATATCAAACTCTGTTACCTTGACAGTGTTTCAGGTGATACGGGACCCTCGGTTGTCGGGATAATAAAGCCGAAGATACTGATCCCTTCATGGATAGCGGACAGGTGGACGGCAGACGAACTTGAACCGGTACTGCTTCATGAACTTGCGCATATTAAAAGAAATGACATAATTGTGAACTGGATTCAGATAATTGTGCAGGCGGTATACTTTTTCCATCCGTTCGTATGGTTTGCCAACAGGCAGATACGGAAACACAGGGAAGAGGTCTGCGATGATCTTGCTATTGCAAATATATCCGCAGAAAGGAAACGGTACAGCGTAAGCATTTTAAACGTCCTCGAAGGAATAATCGATGAAAAACGGTTCGTGTTCTCCGGTATAGGATTCACCGAAAAGAAAAGTTCTCTTTCAAAAAGGATACTCAGGATAATGAAGATTGACCGCGTTTTCCGTGTTCCTGCTTACGCTGATAGGAATAATCGGGTTTCTGATCACATGCGGAAAATCTGAGAAAGCTGTAAAAACTGATATTGCATATGAAACGCCTATATTGATCCCTCCTGAGCTAAGGGGCGGAATGGATTCGATATATGCGAAGATAGTGTATCCCCGGGAAGCTGTGAAAAATAAGATTGAAGGTACTACTTATGTAAAAGTTACTGTTGACGAATCCGGTAAACCTGAAAAAGTTGAAGTACAAAAATCATCGGGCAATAAAAGTCTGGATGATGCTGCCGTAAAAGCAGTCTGGGCAGGAGCAGGTTATTCACCTGCCATACAGGGCGGGAAACCTGTTAAGTTCAGAATGGTTCATCCTATCCATTTTAACTTGACAGATGAACTCAAGGTAAAACATGTGTGGTTAGCGCAACAGGAACTTAGAGAAAAATTAAAGGAAGGAAAAGACATATCAGGTTCTCCAACAATAGAAGTGAATAAACTTAAAGCGGAGATCAAAAAACTGAACTCACTAATTTCAGGTAGAACTGAATCCTCTATCCAAGAAATACCAACATTTCTGCCTATTGAAGACCAGCCTAAACTGATAGGCGGAATGAAAGCAATTTATGAAAAACTGGTCTACCCTGAAGAAGCGATCAAAGCGAAAATCGAGGGCAAAGTGACGGTAAGGGTTCTTGTCGGGAAAACGGGAATGCTGGAGGAAATTGAGGTTGTCAATTCTTCAGGCAGCCGGATACTCGATGATGCTGCGGTAAAAGCATGTTTTATGGGGGCAAAATATGTGCCGGCAAAACAGGAAGGTGAGCCAGTAAGATTCAGGACAACCCACAGGATTATTTTTAAGCTAACGGATGATAAAAAAGAGAAAGAATCTGTTAAAACTAATCAATTATATCCGATAGAAAAAATTGAGGATGTACTAAATCGAATCGAAATTCCTGCAGGTGTCAGTGTTGATGAATTAGATGATGCTGAATTTTACCGGTTTAATTTGAAGCCGATAAAAATGGAAAACTCGTCGATATTATATTTGAGAAATCTTCAGGAAACAAAAAATTTGATGATATTATAAAAACCACATTTATGAAATATGTGACTTATGACATTTCTAATTGGACAATAATAAATGACGGTACAGGAATTGGTATTTCACTAAAAAAGATCAAAGATAAAAGCAAAGATATTATTTCAACGGAAAAACCTCAGGAGAAATCAGATATCCCTACATTTCTGCCTATAGAAGACCAGCCGAAACTTATAGGCGGTATGCAGGCGATATATGATAAACTGGTTTACCCTGAAGAAGCGATCAAAGTGAAAATCGAGGGCAAAGTGACTGTAAGGGTTCTTGTCGGTTTAACGGGATTACTTGAGGAAATTGAAGTGATCAGGTCTTCCGGGAACAAACTTCTCGATGATGCGGCAGTAAAAGCATGCCGGGAGGGAGCAAGATATACTCCGGCACAAATGAGAAGTAAACCGGTAAAATTCAGGATCACTCACCGAATTGTATTTAGGCTGACTGATGATAAAAAAGAAACAAAAATTTATGAATTGCCGCGCTCTGAATATTTAGACCTGAAAAATAGTTATAACATGGTTTATGGTAAACTGGTCGATCCCGGTGATATTAATATAAATGATCTAAGGGAAATTATTGCAGTTAAAATCGATTTTGATGATTCAAGGAATGCAAAAAAAGTGACTATAATAGAATCATCCGGAAACAAACAGCTTGATGATGCATTTGTTTATGCTTTTATGAAGAATGCATTTTTTAAACCTGATGATATAATAAAAACAGCAGAAGTAGGATTTCCTGTTAAACCGATAAAAGAAAGACTAAATGCAATTTCAAAAGAAGGAAAATCTCAGGAGAAAAAAGATATCCCTTTATTTATGGCACCTGAAGACCAGCCGAAACTGATAGGTGGAATGCAGTCAATATATGATAAACTTGTCTATCCTGAGGAGGCAATTAAAGAAAATATAGAAGGAACAGTAACTTTAAGAGTTCTTGTCGGAACTACAGGAAAGCCGGAGAAAGTGGAGACTTATATATCTTCAGGTAACAAGCTGCTTGATGATGCGGCGGTAAAAGCCTGTAGGGACGGAGCTAGATATGTTCAGGTTATACAGGAAGGAAAACCTGTAAAATATAAAGTAATTCACCGCATGTTTTTCAAGCTGACCGATGATAAAAAAGAACCAGTCTATAAATGGCCGCTCGTTCTCTCTGTTTCCCTGAAAGGTGGAATAGGTGCAATATTTGATGAAATTTCTGATCCGGATGGTATTTCAATAAAAGATTTGAATAGAAATGCACAAATTGAGATAGATTTTGATGAATCCGGAAAACCTTTAAAAGTTAGAATCATTGAATCTACCGGAAGTAAAGACCTTGATGATGCCCTAATACCTGCTTATATGAAAAAAGGTGAATTGAAAGTTAAAGGTAAAAGTGAGACCGTTAGAATGAGTGTTCCAATTATACCAATTGTTGAAAGACTAAGTAGAATTTCAAAAGATGAAAAACCGCAGGAGAAATCAGATATCCCAACATTTCTCCCTATTGAGGACCAGCCGAAACTTAAAGGCGGTTTAGAGTCAATTTATAAAAAAATAAAACATCCTGTAAGAATAATTAAAGATTTTGAAAAACCGGTTTTAGTAAGAATTCTGGTGGACGAAAAAGGTCTTCCTGAAGAGGTCGAGATACTTAGGTCTTCCGGTGATAAAAATCTTGATGAAGCAGTAAAAAAAGCCTGTCTGGACGGGGCAAGATATACGCCTGCAAAACAGGATGGAAAACCGGTTAAATTCAGAGTTATGCACAGGTTAGTATACAAACCTGATGTTAAAAAAAATGATCCTGAAGAAATACGGCAGGAAGAAGATCAATATTATGAATTGTCGGCTGGCTGGATGGTTTCATCAATGTTAGGAAAAACCCCAGGGAGTTATCCTGCAATGCTTAAAGGGGGCCTTGAATCGATATTTGAACACCTGAAATATCCTGTCATAGAAAAAAAAGGATTTGAAAAGTCCGTCGAAGTGGGGATTATAGTTAATAAAAACGGGGTACCCGAGGATATAAAAATATTGAAATCTTCCGGTTTCAAAGAACTTGACAGTGCAGTGAGAAAAGCATGTCAGGAAGGTGCAAGATATCAACCGGCAAAAAAGGGAGGAAAACCCGCAGAATTTAGAGTACGGCACAGGATCAATTTTAAAGCAGACGTAAATGATAATAATAAAATTAAGCTTGATTACTCGGTGCCGCAAGCTGGCAGGGAAATACTTGCTGATAATATTATACATTATTTCCAACCCGGCGATTCTCCTCAGCTGATTGGAGGTTTGCAGGCAATATATGACAAACTGATATATCCGGAAGAAGCGATAAAAAGTAAAATAGAAGGAACAACTGTTTTGGAAGTTCTTGTGGGCGAAACCGGAATGCCTGAGGAGGTAAAAGTTACGAATACATCATTCAGCAAAATGCTCGATGATGCAGCGGTCAAGGCTTGCCGGGAAGGTGCGAAGTATAAACCTGCAAAAAAAGACGGAAAACCTGTAAAATCTTATGTAGTTCACTGGATAAGATTCGAATTACCTGATGGTGAGATTCCGGGTTATCTGCCTGAGCAGGATCAGCCGAAACTGATAGGGGGAATGCTGTCAATATATAATAAATTGGTCTATCCTGAGATAGCACAGAGAGCAAAAAGAGAAGGCAAAGTCGCTGTCAGAGTACTGGTTGATACTGATGGTAAACCTGAAGAAGTATTGTTATGGGAATCCTCCGGCAATAAAGCACTTGACAATGCCGCCCTTGAAGCATGCTGGGAAGGCGCAAGATATACTCCTGCAAAAAAAGATCGTAAACCTGTAAAATTCTGGATCACGCACAGGATCATTTTTAAGTTAAATGATTTAGAAAAGGGAGAATCGGAAAAAGAGCAGGGTAATGAACAGATAATTGACCGGGATAAAGGTGAGACAGATGGAATCCCTGTCTTTTTACCTTTGCAGGACCAGCCGAAATTGGTCGGGGGAATGAAGTCAATTTATAAAATACTTGTTTATCCTGAGATTGCTCAAAAATCCAAAAGTGAAGGCGCCGTTACAGTCCGGGTCCTTGTGGGCACAGACGGCAATCCTCAAATGGCAACCGTAGCAAAATCTTCCGGAAATTTAAGCCTTGATGAAGCTGCTGTAAAGGCATGCTGGGAAGGCGCAAGGTACAAACCTGCCCGGCAGAGGGGCAAACCTGTAAAATTCTGGATCACGCACAGGATCAATTTTAAATTGAGTGATGATTAATAAATTTCCAATACCCTCTCTATATTTCATTTATCAGGCAAAGGGAAGCAGATTCTGCTTCCCTTTTTTTTGTTGGGATTGACGGTGATCAGGTAGCTCTTCCGTAACACCTTCCCTGGATTCCCGATTACTCGGGAATGACACTTCAGCGTTATACTATTAAATAACGATAATCTATCGTTCAAAGGTCGGTCATGCCCCCGGTAATTTTGCTGTTCTTTTATTGTAGAGACGTATGCTGTGCCCTGTGGGGCAATGCGTCTCTTGCGTCTTAATTTTTGAACTTCGTAGCTTAGGGATTGCCGCGTCGTTTCACTCCTCGCAATGACAGGTTGGGACTATTGTAGAGACACATGGCAATGCGTCTATTGATTTGTGGGGATCTCCTGTAATTTGTACTTCGTGGCGGTAGATTGCCGTCCCGGTAAAACCGGGACAGGCTGTCGTTTCACTCCTCGCAATGACAGGTTGGGACTATTGTAGAGACACATAGCAATGCGTCTCTATTGATTTGTGGGGATCTCCTGTAATTTGTACTTCGTGGCAGTAGATTGCCGTCCCGGTAAAACCGGGACAGGCTGTCGTTTCACTCCTCGCAATGACAGGTTGGGACTATTGTAGAGACACATAGCAATGCGTCTATTGTATCATAATATTGTGTCCATATATTTGATGATATCTTTTTTTAATGTAGAGACGCAGCATGCTGCGTCTCAATCCAAGGACATTGTAAATCCTGTTTCGGAGACGCAGCATGCTGCGTCTCTACATTAAAAACGTTCAAAATTGTGAAATTAGACACCATTTAAATACAATTATATTTGATTTATTTTTAAAAGACGAACCGACATTTCCTCATAATTGAGAACCGCATACTGCGTCCTTCTGCCGGGGTGAAAGAGACGCATTGCCCCACAGGGCACAGCATGCGTCTCTACAATAAGGATAAATAGTGATTATACTATCAGGGATTACTGTAAAATTTTTATTTTTAACATTATTTTATTGACAAAATAGTATGTATTTGTTAACTTTTTCACACACTGTCTTGATTTTCTAATAAAAACAATCATTTACGAATTATAATATTCAGGTAAAATTTTCATTTGGAGGATTTATGAATGTACACATAGAACCATTGTCTGAAAACGAGCTTAAACCCAAATATACAGACGAATCAATACTTGGTTTCGGTCAGATTTTTTGCGATAGAATGTTTATTATGGAATACACACCCGATGAAGGGTGGCACAATGCCAGGATAAAAAAATATGAACCGTTATGTCTCGATCCGTCTACTATGGTTTTTCATTACGGACAGGAGATTTTTGAAGGTTTGAAAGCCTACCCCGGTGCCGGCGGCAATATCAATCTTTTCAGACCGGAAAGGAATTTTCAGCGGCTGAATGTATCTGCAAGGAGAATGTGTATGCCGGAAGTGGATGAAGAGTTTAACCTCAAAGTTCTGAAACAGCTTCTGGCGCTTGAAAAAGACTGGATGCCTGAGGGTGATGAATCGTCTATGTATATCAGACCGACAATGATAGGTGTTGACCCGGAATTAGGCGTTAAATCAAGTAAAAAGTTCCTTTATTTTATAATTTTAAGCCCTTCAGGACCGTATTTCAAGGAAGGTTACAAACCGGTTAAAGTTTATGTATCCACCGAACATGTCCGGGCTGTAAGAGGCGGCGTAGGAGAGTCCAAGACCGGTGGTAATTATGGTGCCAGCCTTCTTGCAGGGAAATTAGCCAGAGAAAAAGGTTGCGCCCAGGTAATATGGCTGGATGCGATCGAACGGAAATATATCGAAGAGATCGGGGCTATGAACCTCATGTTTGTTATAAACGGCAAGATCATTACCCCGGAGTTATCCGGTTCTATACTGAGAGGCATCACAAGGGAATCGGTAATTATTTTAGCAAAAGACCTTGGATACGAAGTCGTGGAGAGGAAACTCTCAATTGATGAACTGGTCGAAGCTATGGATAAAGGACAACTGTCCGAAGCTTTTGGTGTGGGTACTGCTGCTGTTGTCTCCCCGATAGGTGAAATTGTATATAAGGATAGATCCTATATTGTAAACGACAGGCAGGTTGGTGATATTTCCAAAACACTTTTTAAAAAACTGACCGACCTTCAGCGCGGCAGGATCGAGGATAAATTCGGAATGATACAGATTGTGAATGTGTAAGGAAAGGCTGAGGCTGAGGCTAAGGCTGAGAAGAGGGAATAGAGAAGGCTTCCCGCATACTGCGGGACAGGAAGGCTGAGAAGAGGGAAGTATTAAAAATTAAATTTTAAATGATCTTAAATAGTTTATAAAGATTTTACAGAAATGCCGGTTTGGAAATCGGCATTTAATTTATTACTGAAAATATATCAGATCACACAGAATTTCCCGAATGAAGAGAAATTTGGATTAACTTCGGATATCAGGAGATCTGCAAATTCAATAGTACATAATATTGCAGAGGGATTCGGAAGATTTGAAAATAAGGATAAAACGAGGTTTTATATAATATCAAGAGGCAGTGCTTACGAATTGGTCAGCCAGGTTTTAGTTGCATCTGAACTGTCATATTTAAATAATGAAACCTTGAAAGATGAAGTAATAGAAAAAGCAAAAAGTATTATTGGTGAACTCGGTGCAATGATAAAATCCATAGAATCCTGATATCTTACTGAAACATTTTTTTAACAATCTTCTTTGTATCTTAAATCTTCCTCAGTCTTCGTATTATTCTTCTCTTAAAAAGTTTTTCCTTAGCTTTAGCCTCAGTCTTAGCCTTCTCTTAAAAAGTTTTTCCTTAGCTTTAGCCTCAGTCTTAGCCTTCCCTTAAAAAGTTGTCGGTTATCAGTTGTCAGTCTTCAGGTTGTGGAAAATTTTGAGAAGCGGTGAATTAGTTCATCGCTTTTTTTTTGACAAAAAATGATTCTTTCTTTGCGTCTCTGCGCCTCTGCGAGAAATATAATAAATAAGGATTTTTTTCTTTGCGTCTTAGCGAGGGGTAAATTAGACGCAGCATGCTGCGTCTCTACATTAAATCAATGATTAATTTTCTTGCAGTAATCAATAATCCAGCTTTAAATCTCTGCGTCTCTGCGCCTCTGCGAGAAATATAATAAATAAAGATTTTTTTCTTTGCGTCTTAGCGAGGGGTAAATTAGACGCAGCATGCTGCGTCTCTACATTAAATCAGTGATTAATTTTCTTGCAGTAATCAATAATCCAGCTTTAAATCTTTGCGTCTCTGCGCCTCTGCGAGAAATATAATAAATAAGGATTTTTTTCTTTGCGTCTTAGCGAGGGACTCTCTCTACAAAAACGGATTTTCTTCAATTTCAGCAGCGATTGTGGTGGGGATGCTGTGACCGGGGTAGATCTTAGTGCGGGGATTGAGTTTGAACAGCTTGTTCCTGATGGAGTTAAATAATGTCTTATAATCGCCTCCGGGAAGGTCTGTCCTGCCGATGGAGTTAAAAAATATTACGTCACCGGAGAATATTGCATCATTGTTATAATAGGCAATACTCCCGGCAGTATGCCCGGGCAGTTCCATAGTATCAAGTGTTACATTTCCAAATTCTATTTTATCACCTTCGGAAATTAAAATATCCGGATCTTCAGGCAGTCCGGTGATCGGAATATCCAGAGCCTGAGATTGTGCAGGGATCATTTTGTACGTTTCCACGTCGTTCTTACCTATTGCGAAAGGAACATTGAAGAGTTTTTTAAGTTTTCCAAGACCCTCAGTGTGGTCAACATGTCCGTGCGTAATCAGGATCTTTTCTATTTTTAAATTATTCTGTTTTACTTCAGAACTGATTATATCGGTGCCCGAACCCGGGTCGATTATAACTCCTCTGGAGGTTTCTTCACACCATACAATATAAGTATTGACCTCAAAAAGGCCGGATACTACACTTTTTATTTTCATGATCTATTCATACCTTAAAGATTCGACAGGATCAAGTTTAGCGGCTTTTGCGGCGGGATAAATCCCGAAGAATAATCCTACCATCGAAGAAAAACCAAGTCCGAGAACTATTGACCATACAGGGACAGCAGCCGGCAGGGGAGTCACAACAGAAACAAGTTTTCCGATTCCCACTCCGACCAGTACACCGATTACACCCCCGACAGAAGCCAGGAATATTGCTTCAACGATAAACTGGCGCATAATATCGAACTTTTTTGCACCAATCGATTTCCTGATACCTATTTCCTTGGTACGTTCTGTAACGGTGACAAGCATAATGTTCATGATCCCGATCCCTCCGACGAGCAGGGAAATAGCGGCAATACCGATGGCGACTATCTTTACGATCAAGGTCATACTGTTGAATGTTTCAAGTAAAGTGTCATTTGTGAATATTTCAAAATCGTTATCATCGCTTGGCGGAACTTTCCGGGCGATCCTCAGCAGACCGGTTGCTTCTTCAATAGCATCATCAATTAATGAAACGGTTTTTGCAGTAACTGTTATACTGACCGACCTGTTTGACCCGTATACCTTGAAGAATGTCGTAATCGGAACAATGATCAGATTATCCTGGGATTGACCGAAAATAGGACCTTTTTCCTCGAGTACCCCGATAATTTTATATTTATATCCGTCAATTTTTACATCTTTTCCGACAGCAGTTCCATATGGAAAAAGTATATCGATAATTTCCTTACCCAATACAGTTACAAATCTTCCGTATCTAATATCATCATCGTTCATCGTCCTGCCTTCTTCCACGAAAAACGAATTATTTTCAAAGAATTCCGGGGTTGATCCCACCATTGTATTTGTAGGATTGGTTTTTTCATCCTTATATTGAATAACTCTCCCGCCGCGCCAGATCTCAGCACCGACATTTTTTACCAGTCTCATTTTTTCCCGGAGCAGCATGGCCTCCTCATATGTAAGGTTCTTCCTGTTCCTGTATTTTCTCCAGGTATTATGTCCCATCTGTATTGCAGGATATTTCTGGATTTGAAATGTGCTGGAATTTAAAATATTAAGTGAGGTTTCAACCTGGTTCTGCAGACCGGTAATTATCGACATCATCCCGATCACAGCCATCACACCGATGATTATGCCTAAAGTTGTAAGTATCGATCTTAATTTACTGGCTTTCAGTGACTCAAAAGCCATGAAAAGGCTTTCTTTGTAATCCATATCTTATTCGTACCTCAATGCATCTATCGGATTGAGTTTCCCGGCTTTATATGCAGGGTATATTCCAAAAAATATCCCGACCGAAGCGGAAAATCCTATACCGATGATAATGGAGTTCATCGATACAGTAGCGGGAAGAGGTGATGCAGAAGATATTATTGCCGCCAATCCAAACCCGATAGCTATACCTATTCCTCCTCCCAGACCGCTTATCATGATAGATTCTATTAAAAACTGCCAGAGTATATTATTTGTTTTTGCTCCTACAGATTTCCTGATACCTATTTCCCTTGTCCTTTCGGTAACGGATACAAGCATAATATTCATTATACCAATACCGCCGACCAACAGTGAAAGTGCACCAATGCCTATAGCAGTTGCGTAAAGACCTGTCGTTAGATTCCTGTAAATGTCTGTAAGAGCGCTCTGCTGATTTATCGCAAAATCATTTTCTTCTTTGGGTGACACTTTTCTGACTTTTCTTAATATTCCCGTCAATTCATCTATCGCGCTTTCCATGTTTTCATTGTTCTCTACCTTTGCAACAAGCGTAAAGTTTCTTCTGGAACCGTAGTGTTTTAAAAACAATCTATATGGGATAACTATTCTGTTATCGAGGCTGCTCCCGAAAAAATCCCCCTGTTTTTCAAGGGTGCCTATTACAGTATATTTATTGCCTCCAATCTTAATTTTTTTACCTACCGGGTATTCAAGATCAAACAGGTTTTCGGCTACAGAGCTTCCGATAACACAGAACGCACGGCTGTTTTTTACGTCTTCGGCTGTAAAGAAGCGCCCGGCGTCAACATTTAAGTTCTCTGTGTTTGTGTACTGTTCATTAGTTCCGAAAATCCCGATGTCCTCGAGGCTGTTGTTCTTATATTTTGCCGTTCTCATAGAAACAACTAGAGGGGATATGTAAGATACATATCTGCTCTGTTTTTTTACAGCCTCATATTCTTCCAGTCCGATGTCTTTCCGGTTCCTGATCTTCCACCATTCATCATCAGGACCCCAGGTATGTTTTTGAATATACAGTGTATTTGACCCCAGGAAAGATATTTTTTCCGTAAATGCCTTGTTTGCACCCTGGATAATAGACACAATAGCAATAACGGTTGTCACACCGATAATAATACCGAGAGTCGTTAAAATCGACCGCATTCTATTTGCCCATATGGACTGCAGCGCCATACGATGGCTTTCAATTGTCTGGTGCCAGAGTGTAGCTTTCATTATTTAATTGCCGTTAGGCTTTCTCCTGTTCCCGTTTGTTTTGTCATACGCTATTTTACCGTCAAGTATCTTAATTGTCCTTGCGGCATGTTCGGCGATAAAATCTTCATGGGTGACCATGATAATTGTATGTCCCTGGGTGTGAAGGTCGTCAAGGAGTTCCATTATCTCCTGGCCTGTCTTAGAGTCGAGGTTTCCGGTCGGTTCGTCCGCAAGAATAATAGACGGATTATTTACAAGAGCCCTTGCCATTGCAACACGCTGTCTCTGACCTCCCGAAAGCTCGTTAGGTTTATGATCGACCCTGTCGGACAGACCTACTTTATCAAGCGCCTTGAGAGCCAGTTCTTTACGTTTTGCAGAAGGAGTACCGTTATAAATTAAGGGCAGTTCAACATTATGTAATGCGTTTGCCCTCGGAAGCAGGTTAAAGGTCTGAAATACAAACCCTATCTCTCTGTTCCTGATCTCTGCAAGCTGGTCATCATTCATTGTGCTTACCTGCTCGCCGCTGAACAGGTAATCTCCGCCGGACGGTGTATCCAGGCATCCCACAATATTCATCAGTGTGGATTTGCCCGATCCTGAAGGGCCCATTATCGCAACATATTCATTTTTTTCTATATGTAAAGTAACCCCTCTCAGGGCAGGTACTTTGACCATTCCCAGATCGTATATCTTCTCCAGGTCGTTTAGCTCAATAAGTGCCATTATTATTTCTCCTAGTGATTTTGAAATTTATTTAAATGGTAATCAGTTTTTTTTCTCTTCTATTTTAACTAATTCGCCGTTTTTCAGACTTTTACTCAGGATCTTATAACTGCCGGTTACTATATCCTCACCGTCATTTATTCCGCTGATTATTTGAATGTGGGTATCATCTGAAATTCCGGTAATTACCTCCCGTGCCTCCACTTTCCCATCTTTTATAACAAAAACCACCTCAATAGGTTCCTCTTTTTCGTAAGTTTTTATATTTTCTCCATTTCCGCCGTTGCCTGATACCTCAGAATTGTCCCCGCTGATATCTTTTTTCAAATCTGATGGAAGCCGGGCAGTTACTGCTTGAATGGGAACTTTTACGATATTGTCTATTTTTCTGGTTTTTATCTCAACCGAAGCCGACATTCCGGGTCTGCTGCTGCTGATCTTGTTAAGAATAGCAATTTTCACTTCAAAGTTTGTTACTTCTTCCTGAGTTCCTCTTCCTCTTGTTAAAGCCGAATGAGCGATCTCCGTTACTTTACCGGTGAAAACCGTGTCCGGGAATGCGTCGATCTCGATTTCAGATTCATCACCAACCTTTACGTTCACCACATCATTTTCATCGATCTCACAAAGTACTTCCATTTTTGTCAGGTCCGCTACGGTCATTATAAGCGTTCCCTGTGAGAATCCGGTTCCCAGTACAACTTCTCCTTCCTCCGAATTCAGCATTGAGATCGTTCCGGTCATAGGTGCAAGTATTGTGGTCTTTGCCAGATCATCCTGTGCCTGGTCAAGGAGTGCCTGTACCTGTGAGATCTGCTCGAGGTTGGAGTCATATTGTGCTTTTGCCACAAGGTAGTCTGCTTCATAAGACTGAAGCTCAGCCTCAGAGCTCAGTTTTGCAGCATATAACTTTTTAATCCTGTCATAGTCGTTCTTTGCCTTGAGCATCCTGGCATTAGAAAGCTGCGCATTTGCTATTGAGGACTTAAGGTTGGCATTATGCTGGTCCACCGCTGCGGCGTACCTGGTTTTGTCAAGCTGGACAAGGAACTGTCCTTCGTGAACAAAATCCCCTTCTTTTACACCTAATTTTGTTATCTGGGCACTTACATATGCGGAAATGTTAACCTCGGTTTCCGGCTGCACCCTGCCGGAGCCCGCAACCTTTTCCACGATCGTGCCTGCTGTGGCTTTTTCTGCTGTCACTTCTGTCGTTTTTTCGCTTTTTGAAAGATTCCCGATAACGAAAACCGCAATTACGATAATAACAACTGAAGCTATGATTAATTTCTTTTTCCCTGACATTTTACACACACCTTTATACTTTATAATTTATTTGATCATTTCTAGATATTCTTCTTCAATTTCCCCTAACCTCGCCGCAAGGTTTGCCTTTTCTATCATGAGATTGTACTGTGAACTAACGAGCCCGTACCTCGCGCGCCTCAGGTTAACCTGCGCATCATTGACCTCAAGCAGAGTACCTGATCCGATTGAATATCTCTCCTGCGCATACCTCAGGTCTTCCTGAGCAGACTGTATATTGTCCTGGTTGAGATCGATCATCTCCTGGTAGGATTTTATATTGTTATATCTCTGCTTTACGTCGGACAATATCTGCCTTTTATTGTTAATATAGTTTGTTTTATTAATCTGGTAGTTTTTCTCCGACCTGTTTATATTTGCTTTCCTCTGAAAACCATTGAAAATCGTATAATTCAAACCGAGATACGCTGAAAAAACATAATCTTCATCTAATCTGTCAGTAAAGACACGTTCTCTGGCAGCGTTCCCTCTTGAATAAGACAATGAATATGCCAAAGACGGAAACTTACTGCCCTTTGTAACACTTGCAGCATGTTGAGCAGTTTTCACACCTTTTTCGAGGCTTTTTAAGTTAAAATTATTTTCCAAAACATTATCTGTAACCTCATCTATAGACTTGTTGAATTCCCTGTCGATATTTATTTTCCTTACTATATCCAGCGGCTCGCTTATATTTCTGCCCAATGCAATATTCATATTATTCCTCGAAAGCAGAACAAGCCGTTTCTGCTGAATGACATTTATCTTCTCATTTCCGAGAAGTACTTTTGACCTGTACACATCTGCCTGTGCCGACTGCCCGACCTCATACATACTCTGCACCCTTGCAAGCTGTTCTTCCGCGACTTTTATAGCCTCATTAAGGACATCGAGATTATCAAGCGCCATCAGCAGCTCATAATATCTCTGTTTAACAAGTGCAATAGTGTTAATAGTCTGATCAACAAGATTATAATAAAATGAGTTTTTATTTGCACTTCCCTGTTTTATCTGATTCCACCATGCACCGCCGTCAAATAAAGTCTGCTGAAAATTTAATGAAAATGAATAACTTTCTAAGATATACTTTGGAATTGCTGTTGGTTGAAGTTTACTACCAATTAGATCACCTGTATCCGGATCGTATATAGGTAATTCTCTTAAATCGGTTGATTTGCCGATGGTTCTTTTTCCTACTGAAGCACTTGTTGAAATATTTGGCAGGATTCTGGCGAATGACATCAATTTGTCACTCTTAGCAATGTCATACTGAAATTTTGCGGTTTTCAGCATAGGATTGTTCTTTAGAGCCATTTTAATACACTCATCCAGAGTGAGAGTCTCGTTACTTTGGGCAAACGTAATTCCCCCTGAAAATACACACACAACAATAATAAAAAGAAAATATTTCCTCATTTTTCCTCCGGTCAGAATATTTAACATTAATTATAAACAAATTTTCGTCATTTAAGTTCCTATCAATTATACGTTTATTAAAAAAAATTGTTACAGTTTATAACGTTTCCCATTTAC
>JBHPGK010000078.1:0-14845 GCA_042570605.1 Candidatus Zhuqueibacterota bacterium | reverse complement strand
AAATGAATCTGAAAAAATTGCTGAAGTCTTTTCAAAAACTTTCGAGATAAGCAGTAAAAGTATTTTAAATAATCTTAATAAAAATTCCAGATTTGTCTGGCTGGCAAGGAATGTAGACTTTAAAAAATCCGAATTTATTGATTCATTTGCATTCAGAGGACTTATAAAGTTTGAAAATTACAAAAGATTATATCCCTATTCTTCAACAGCAAGCCAGACCATAGGTTTCACAGATATCGATAATAATGGTTTGAGCGGAATTGAAAAATTGTACAATAAGACCTTAAGCGGAATAAAGGGAAAACTTATCAGAGAAAGACACAATACAAAAAAAGGTATACCTGAAACAGATATCCCCGTACAGAATCCGATCAACGGTAAAAATATCCAGTTAACTATAGACCTCGATTACCAGATCATTTTGGAAGAAGAATTGGAAAAAGTGATCGATAAGCATAATGCGAAGGGCGGTACAGCAATAATAATGAATCCTAACACCGGTGAAATCCTCGCAATGGCGTCCTACCCTACTTTTGATGCTAACCATTTTACTCAATATAATGACTACAATAGAAAAAACAGGGCTATAACGGATATATATGAACCGGGTTCTACCTTTAAAATCGTAATGGCCTCAGCAGTTCTTGAAAATAAAATTGTTAAACCTACCGATGTTATTTTCTGTGAAAACGGGAGTTACAGGGTTTACAATAAAAAATTTACAGATCATAAGGAATATGGATACCTGACATTTAGAGAAGTGATTGAACATTCAAGTAATATCGGTGCAATAAAAACAACAGAAGAACTGGATAACACGCAGCTATTCAAATATGTCAGAAATTTTGGATTCGGAAATGAGACCGGTGTTGGGTTAATCGGCGAGGCCAAAGGTATTCTCCATCCTGTAAAAAAATGGTCCGGGATATCAAAAGCGGAGATATCAATAGGATATGAAGTCGGTGTGACTCCAATTCAACTGATAAATGCGTACTGTGCTGTGGCAAATGGAGGAGTTTTATTAAAGCCCTCCATAGTAAAGCAGATCGTAGATGATGATAACAATATAATATATAAAAGTAAACCGAAGGTTATTAGACGTGTTATTTCCAGGAAGACAAGCCGGACAATTCTTAACTTTCTGGAAGACGTAGTTGGATCAGGTACGGGTGTAAATGCTAATATTGATGGATTGAAAATAGCGGGAAAGACCGGAACGGCTCAAAAAATATCTGAGGACGGTAAGCACTCAAAATCAGACTATTTTGCATCATTTGTTGGAATTTACCCGTCAGATAATCCGCAGCTCGTCACACTTGTAATGATAGACTCTCCTCAGGGAGGCGAATATTACGGAAGTCTTGTTGCAGCACCAACATTTAAAAAAATCCTGAATGAGGTATTAAAACTGCCGGCGAAAGAATTAAAACTTCAGTATGTAAACAAGGATTTACTGAAAAGTTCTAATTCATCTGCATCGGTAAAAATCCCTGATCTCAGAGCTATGACCGTGGATAAAGCTGAAAAACTGGCAAAAAAACTCGGAATAAATATAAAAATTTCCGGAACCGGAAATTATGTTATCGGACAAAGTCCAATTCCGGGGGAATTGATCAGGAAAAAAGGGACAATCAACCTGACAGTCAATAAAGAATTGAAATATAAAGACAATGTAACGGTTCCTGACCTGAGAGGGATGAATATACGAACAGCACTTAATATGCTGGCAGCTAATCATCTTGAGTTTGAAATAGAAGGGACCGGTAAAGTTATTTCCCAAACGCCAAAGGAAAACACTAAAACAGGCTTAAAGACCGTTGTTAAACTAATTTGTGGAAATTATAAATGAATTACCTGATAGGGAATGATAAAAAAGGATACCCGGATTACTTTTTATTGGCGGCAATTCTGCTTTTGATCGTTATAGGTATTTTAATGGTTTTCAGTTCAAGCTCAACCATAGCGATATATAATTTCAATAATCCTATATATTATCTTAAAAAACAGTTTATTAAACTCATTATAAGCTTTGTGCTGATGGTAGCATTGATAAAAACAGATTATGATAAAATACGGAAGATCACTCCTTACCTGCTGATAATATCTTTTTTATTTCTCGCTGCATTGCTTCTGGGCATTGGAGCAATTGAAATAAACGGGTCAAGAAGGTGGTTTAAGTTCCCGTTTTTTAATTTCCAGCCTTCTGAGTTGATGAAATTGTCCCTGATTCTTTACGTTGCAGCGCTAATAGACAAAAAAGGAGAAAAGGTGGGCACCTTTAAAGACGGTTTTTTACCTCCTTTTCTTATTTATCTATCAGCAATTGTACTTATCATTCTTGAACCGGATCTAAGTACTTCCCTGCTAATATCGATAATTGTCTTTATTATGCTTTTTATCGGCGGTGTCAAATTAATGCATATTATTTATGGTGCAGGATTTCTTGGTTTGCTGACAGGGATACAGCTGCTTTTAAATCCTTATCAGCTTAACAGGATAAAATCATTTATTGACTCGGATTCCGGACAATCTTATCAGATCAAACAGTCACTCATTGCAATCGGAAATGGAGGGATTTTGGGACAGGGTCTTGGCGGAAGCCAGTCAAAAAATCTTTATATACCGGAGCCGTTTACTGATTTTATTTTTGCGATCTTCAGTGAAGAATGGGGATTTATAGGCGTGGTAATTGTTTTATCAATTTTCATTTTCATCTTTTACAGAGGATTTAAAATATCTTCTGAAGCACCCGATAAATTCGGCAAACTCGCTGCCGCCGGTATTACAATTTCAATAACGCTATATGGTCTTATTCATGCCGGTGTAGTAAGCAGCCTCCTCCCTACTACCGGTCTTCCTATGCCGTTCATTAGTTACGGTGGTTCATCATTGTTATTCTCAACAATTTCAATCGGGATCTTATTGAATATTTCGAGGAGCAGGGCAAGTACTCAAAAAGTCAAGACCATTTATAAAAAGAACAAAAAATTAAAAAGATGAAAAAAGCAAAAAACAAAAAAACTTATAGGAAAAGGAAGAAAAAGGAAAGCATTTTTCTCTCTTTGAAATTTTCCTTTTTTATTTTCATAATTGTTGTCATAGGTGGAATAATCTATTCTACAAAGGGAGTATTCAGTTCTATAATTGATAAAGAAATTTTTTCAGTGAAAAAAATAAACATATACAATAACAAATATTTAACCGACCAGAGTGTTTTAAAGATATGCCAACTGGATGAAAACAATAAGATCGTGGATATAGACCTGAAAAAATTGAAAAAGACTATACTTGATCATGGTTTCATAAATGATGTTGAGTTAAGAAAGAATTATCCTTCAACCCTGGAAATATATTTAAAAGAAAAAACTCCAATAGCTTTTATATCAGAAGGGAAAATATATGCAGTTGATGAGAATGGGACTGAACTTCCGGAACTCGATTTCAAAAAGGTTTATGATATTCCTGTAATAACCGGATTATCAGAAGTTGAGAATAAGGAGTTATGTAAGAAAAAAAGCCTTGATATATTGAAAAAGCTTAAAGATAAAAATGTCGATATTTACCGGCACATTTCAGAGATCAATTTTAATGAAAAATTTAATATTACGCTTTATTTATGCAGCAGCTGTATTCCGGTACAAATAGGCGAAGATAATATCGATACAAAATTAAAAGACCTGAAATATTTCATGAATTATTTAAGCGAACAGAAAAAGTTAGAATCAGTTAAGTACATAGATTTACGCTTTAAAGGACAAATAATAACAAAAGAGATATCAAAAATATAAACAATGAGGAATATATGTCATCAACAGAGCCCATTGTAGGTTTGGATATTGGAACAACCAAAGTCTGTTGTGTAATTGCAGAAATGGATCAGTTCAATGAACCTAAAATTCTTGGTGTTGGTATCAGCCCTTCCCATGGATTAAGAAAGGGTGTTGTAATAAACCTCGAACAAACAGTACAATCAATTCAAAAAGCAGTAAAAGAAGCGGAGTTAATGGCGGGTGTGGAGGTAAATGTTGCATATACAGGTATTGCCGGAGATCATGTCAAAAGTTTTAATTCTAAAGGTGTAGTTGCTGTTTCGAATTCAGACAATGAGATATCCGAGCAGGATGTAAGCCGGGTAATGGAAGCCGCAAGAGCTATTGCCCTCCCCCTTGAAAGAGAAATTATTCATGTTCTTCCACAGGAATTTGTCGTGGATGACCAAAAAGGCATTAAAGAGCCGCTTGGTATAAGTGGTGTTCGCCTCGAGGTTGAAGCACATATTATTACAAGCGCAATTACATCAGCACAAAACCTGTTTAAAAGCGTTGAACGCTCAGGTATCCAGATCAAAGAACTTGTTCTGGAACCCCTCGCTTCAAGTTTCGCAATATTAGGTGAAGATGAAAAGGAACTCGGTGTTGGATTGATCGATCTTGGCGGAGGGACTACAGATATCACACTTTTTTATGACGGGAGTATTCGGCACTCTGCAATAATAGGGCTGGGAGGTTCCAATGTCACTAATGATATAGCTTTTGGTTTAAGAACGCCCATTGAACAGGCGGAAGAAATAAAGATCAAGCAAGGATGCTGTATAAATAACCAGGCTGTAAATGGTGATTTGATCGATGTGCCCGGTATTGGAGGACGGCCGCCAAGGCGTGTATCAAAATCTGTACTGGTAAGTATTATACAGCCAAGGATGGAGGAAGTTTTCAGTCTGGCATTACAGGAAATCAAGAAATCCGAACATTTAGAACTTCTTTCATCAGGGATCGTCTTAACAGGCGGCGGTAGTATGATTGAAGGTACAGAAGAATTAGCCGAACAGGTTTTCGGACTTCCCGTACGAATAGGCTACCCGAAAGGAGTCGGAGGTCTTGAGGATGCAGTAAATAATCCAAAATTTTCAACTGCTGTCGGGCTTGTACTTTATGGAATAAGAAAGGAATTGGGTGACAAAAATTTCGATTATGCGAAAGTCGGAAAAAACGGGGTCAGTATACTTTCAAAAATAAAAAGATGGTTTAAAGAATTTTAGGTGAATTGTTAAAAATATAAATTTTGAAAATAAATTAAATATTTAGGAGGACTAAATATGTCTTTTAAGTTTGCAGAATCGGACAAACCGGCACAAATTAAAGTAATTGGTGTTGGTGGAGCAGGTGGAAACGGCATTTTCAGAATGATGGAAGAAAATCTTCACGGTGTTGATTTCATTGCAGTAAATACGGATAAACAGGCATTGGACAATAACCCTGCTCCGAGCAAAATTCAGATCGGAAGGAACGTGACCAGAGGTCTGGGTGCCGGGTCGGATCCTCAGATCGGAAGATTGGCAATGGAGGAAGATAAAGAAACACTGACAAATCTATTAAGTGAAACTGATATGTTGTTTGTCACCTGCGGAATGGGCGGCGGTACCGGAACCGGTGCTTCACCGATAATTGCCAGTATTGCAAGAGACCAGGGCATCTTAACAGTAGGAATAGTTACAAAACCTTTCCAGTTTGAGGGCATAAAAAGGATGCAGAATGCCGATAAGGGAGTCAGCGAACTGAGAGATATAGTTGATACGCTGATCGTTATTCAGAATCAAAGATTGTTAAGCATTGTGGAAAAGAATACACCTCTGACTGATGCGTTTAAAATTGCCGATGGTACTTTAATGCAGGCTACACGTGGGATATCAGACCTTATTACCATTCCCGGGTTGATAAACCTCGATTTTGCCGATATCAAGACAATTATGAAAGAAAAAGGCGATGCAATAATGGGTATTGGTACTGCAAAAGGTGAAAACAAAGCTGCCGAAGCTGCAACTCAGGCTATTTCTTCACCGCTGCTTGAGGATATTTCAATTGAGGGCGCTGAAGGACTCCTCATTAATATTACAGGAGGAAATGATCTTGGTTTGTTTGACGTAAATGAAGCGGCAACTGTTATTACTGAGGTTGTAGGTAATGGAGCAAATATAATACTTGGTTCCGTTATAGATGAAAACCTGGAAGATGAAGTCAGGGTAACAGTTATCGCAACAGGTCTTAATAAAGAACGGAAAAAACACATTGTCCTTGATGAAGATAATCAATTCTTTAATATCCAGCGCAGCCAAAACAAAACCGAAGAAGTTGAAGAAAAAGATGAGGTAATTGAAAAGATCGAAACTATTCTTGACTTTGAAAAAGAGGATATAGAGAAAGTAGCATTCGCAGGAGATTTGGATATCCCGACTTTCCTGAGAAAACAGATGGACTGATAGAATAGACTTTAAACAGCATTTATTTATATTTTATATAATTTTATTCAGTTTTTTTCTTTAATCCACAATGGTAGGGAACATAAACCCCATGTTCCCTACCTTTACCCCCCTTTAAATGAAGAACAATCATTATTTTAATATTGAGATTCTTCTCTGCTTTAACCACGCCATAAGCGGACATGTGGGACAGAGCGTTTGCTCCCCTCTTTCTTCGGGAACACCGCTGCTTGGGACAGTAAGGCAGAATCATGAAAAAACATAGATCATGTACGTCATTCTGAACGTAACGAAGTGAAGTGAAGAATCTCATTGTTTTAATTAATATTATCATTTTTCCTTTAATCTCTAAAAAAATGCCCCGTCATGGGCAATATGTTTTGAACAAGGGGTCATGATTCCTTGTTTACTGGTATACCACCCTTTAATTTAGGATAAATCAAAAATCCAAATCAGGTATTTTTGATTTTTTCAAAGGAATTTACAATAACATCCCTGACCTGTCTGGAAAAATCTCCTCTGTCGGAAATGGTCTTGTTCTCGGAGGAAACGGGCTCATGTATGATCATCTTTATATTCCCTTTTCTGATACGCAGGGAATTTTTTGGAAGGATATCTCTCGATCCGTAAATAGTAACCGGGACAACAGGCAGACCTGAATTGATCGCTATAACAAATGCCCCTTTTTTGAAAATCTTTATTTCTCCGTCAGGACTTCTTGTCCCTTCAGGATATATCATAATTGAAATATTTCTTCTCTTGATTCTATCCAGCGCTTTATCAAGAGACTTTACAGCCTTTTCCCTGTTTTGCCTGTCAATGAAAATACTCCCTATCAGAAAAATTGCCCAGCCAAAAAAAGGAATTCTGGCAAGCTCCTTTTTTGCGATCATTTTTATACTGACCGGGATATACGCCATTGAAACCGGGATATCAAAGGCAGACATATGATTTGCCACAAAAATATAGGATTTATTTTTTTTTATGTTTTCAGTCCCTTCAACTTCTACTTTTATCCTGCCTATTTTAAGAAGAACTTTAGCCCATATCTTTTCGACATGTATAAATAGATTATTATTAAAGTCTATCAAATAAACCGCATAAACCGTTAGACATGCTAAAAATGTTGCTATCAGAATTAATAATAGCTGAAATAAATTTAATATCATTAAAAACGTCCTTAACTCTCTATTTTTATTATATTTGTCCCGACATAATCAACTAACGCTTCCGGAACCATTACACTGTTTTCGTCCGTTTGATAAGTTTCAAGAAGTGCGATCATCAGCCGTGCTGTTGCAACACCGCTTCCGTTTAAAGTATGAACGAACTCCGGTTTTGATCCTTTTTCTTTTCTATACCTGATATCCATTCTTCTTGCCTGAAAGTCAACAAAATTGCTGCAGCTCGAGACCTCAAGATATTTATTTTCACCGGGAGACCAGACCTCGATATCGTAACATTTTGCAGCGGCGAAGCTAAGATCACCCGTGCACAATTCGAGCACCCGGTAATGCAGTCCCAGAAGCTGCAATATATTCTCTGCATCGGCAAGAAGTGTTTCAAGTTCATCATAGGAATTTTCCGGTTCTACTATCTTAACAAGTTCGACCTTATTGAACTGATGCATCCTGTTAAATCCCCTTGTGTCCCTGCCCCAGGATCCCGCTTCTCTTCTGAAACATGGAGTGTAAGCCACAAACTTAACCGGAAGCTTATCTCCATACAGGATTTCATCTTTAAAAATATTAGTTACCGGTACCTCAGCAGTAGGGATAAGGTAGAGATTATCTTTCTCGCAAAAATACATGTCTTCAGATAATTTCGGAAGCTGACCGGTCCCGAATGCTGTATTATCCGTTACCATCAGAGGAGGAATAATTTCAGTATAACCCTTTTTTGTATGTACATCTAACATGAAATTAATAATTCCCCGTTCAAGTCTGGCTCCAAGTCCCTTATATAACGGAAACCCTGAACCTGAAATTTTTGAAGATCTCTTAAAGTCAATTATGTCCAGCTTCTGAGCAAGCTCCATATGATCAAGTATGGGAAAATCAAATTCAGGGAGATCACCCCACTTTTTTATCTCCACATTGTCCTCTTCGGAATGCCCTACCTTGACAGATTCATGAGGAATATTCGGGAGCCAAATCATAATTTTATTTATCTCATCCTCGATCGATCTAACCTTCTCATCATACGATTTTATTTCTTCGGACACTTTTTTCGTCTCGTTTATAAGTTCATCAGCATTCTGCTTTTCCATTTTCAATTTTCTTATTTCTTCTGTAACAATATTCCGCTTATGCTTTAATTCCTCTACTGCAGCAATAATTTTTCTCCATTCCTCGTCCAATTCAAGCAATTTATCAAAATCTACTTTTTCATTTTTATTTTCAATAGCCTTTCGAACAAGATCAGGATTGCTCCTGATAAACTTCATGTCTAACATTTAATTCTCCTTATCTCCCTTTTCTGGTAAATACAGTACCTGCAGTTTTCAGCATGATTTTCAGATCGAGCATAAAAGAAATGTTTTCAATATAAAACAGATCAAGTTCGAGTTTTTGTTTGACATCATCGATGGATGCATCATAACTTTTTTTAACCTGTGCCCAACCGGTGATCCCCGGTTTAAAAGAAAGTCTTTTACGGTAAAAAGGTATCTCATTAATAAATTCTTCCACAAATACCGGTCTTTCCGGTCTTGGACCTACAAGACTCATATCTCCTTCAAGTATATTAATAAACTGCGGAAGTTCGTCTATCCTGGTTTTTCGCAAAATACGCCCGATCCGTGTAATTCTGGTATCATCTGACACTGCCCAAACAGGTCCCGTTAACTTTTCCGCTCCCTCTATCATTGTTCTGAACTTATGGATCTCAAAAATTTTCTTATCCTTGCCAACCCTTTTCTGCCTGTAAAAGATGTTTCCTTTCGAATCTAATTTAATTAAAATACCTGTAAAAACAAACAAGGGAAATAAAATGATAAGAGTTACAACCGAAAAAAGAATATCAAACAGCCGTTTTATTACCGATACATATATCCCTTTTCTCGTGGTAAAAATATCGATCAGAGGTATGCCGTAAAAACTGTCACTTTTTGCCAGTCCCGATGCAATATCGACAATATCAGAGGTGATTTTCAGATCGGTAAATTTACCGTCACATACATTGATTATTTCCTTTATCTCAGCTTTGGTAATATTCTCAACCGATACAATTACCTGCTGAACATCATATTTTTCAATCAGGTCCGGGATCTCCCTGAATTTTCCAATAATGACCATATTGTCATCTTGACTGATTTTTTCCGGTATTTTTTTGGAAACATAACAAGCGACCTTTAATCCAAGATCCGGATAATTCAAAATCCTATTATACAGGTCTATAGCCTTATCCCCTTCCCCGATGATCATTGTTTTGATAAGACCATAACCCCTTATTCTTCTTTTTTTCTGAACAGTCCTGAATGTTATCCTGCCTATACCTGTGAAAGTAATAATAAATATCCAGTAATTAAAAAGCACGATCTTTGATAATGTTACAGGTTGTGACGGATTTACAGTTATAAAAAAGACAATCAAGATCCCTATTGTTCCGGCTTTAAAAACAGTGACTAATTCTTCAAGCCTTGATACAACGAATTTATAGCGGTATAATCCAAAAATAGAGAGTATAAAATACCAGAACAGGATCATTGCAATAGATGCAAATACAAATCCCTTGGCAGGAATAGTCACATAGTTTTCTATAATACCGGAGCGGAACCTCAATAAATATACAAGGTATAAACTCAAAAATAAACTTATCCCGTCAATAATAAAGAGAGTTATTAATTCCCTTGCTTTCCGTTGTTTTTTATCTTTCGACTCTTTTCCAGACATTTTTATCCAATTTAAAAATATACCTGAAGTACCCGATCACCAAAGCAAGATTTACAGTGATCAGATAGTATGGCAAAGAAAATACTAAAAAATATTTCCCTGATTTTTCAAATATAAGCCCCAAAATACCCAAAATCATAAAACCAGTATAAGAAAAGAATACAATTTTATAGATTAAATCCTGTAACAAAATAAATGATACTAAAAAGTTCAGTATAAATATAAATGGTAAAAACCAGCGCAGGACTTTATGAGACCATAACTGGAAAGATACTAAGCCTTTAAAAGGATTCAACAGTCCAATAATATATGATAATCCATTAAAATTATGAAAAGCGATCCTTATTTTCCTTATAAATTCATCGGAAATTCTTGGGGAACTGTATTCTGAAGCTGCAGCATTCTTTGAATAGATAAATTTAAATCCCTTTTTCAAAACGTTCATTGAAGTAAAAAAATCATGCGTTAAAAGTCTGTTTTCAGGCAGCTTTTCACATAAATTTTTTCTTATTGCATAAATCCCGCCGGTTGCACCAATTACACTGTTAAAATTACTTTCGAGCTCTTTAAGGCGGTTCTCGAAATTCCAGTACTTAATTTCATCAGTTGAAGATCCTGATTTATACCTGCTTAACTTTAATTCTCCACTCACACCACCCACTTCTTTATTTACAAAAAATCCGGTGAGATTCTTGACCGCAGTTTTTTCATAAATTGTATTCGCATCTGAAAAAACGATAATTTCTCCCTTTGCTTCATCGAGAAGATCATTAACAACGCTTACCTTTCCCCTCTTGGTTAAATTAGGATAGAACTTTAGCCTTTGACCGGTATATTTTTCTACAATTTCGTTTGTACTGTCATTTGAACCGTCTGAACCAATCAGGAATTCTATTTTTTCTTCCGGGTAATCCAGAGCGAAACAATTCTTAATTTTTTCTTCAATAACCTTCTCTTCATTATAAGCTGCGATCACCATTGAAACATGAGGTAAAAAATTCTCATCAAAACTGTATTCCCTTTTCCTAAAAAGAGAAATAATGAACAGAAATAAAAAATATCCCAGGTAAGTATAGAAAATGACCGCTAAAGTTATCCAGAATATAATTTTAAATTCAATCATGAACCTGCCGATTTTTTATAAAAATCCAGAGTGTCTTCAGCTATTCTATCCCATGAAAAGTGTTCTTTTGAATATCTATCTGCATAATTTCCCATTTCTATTAATGATGCTTTGTTTTTAAAAGTCTTTAATATGGTTTCAGCTAATTCTTCCGGGTCTTCAGGCTGAACTAAAATTCCTGTTTTTCCATCCTCAACGATTTCAGGTAAACCGCCGACTCTTGTCGCTATTACAGGCCGGCTGTACGCATAAGAGAGCAATGCCAGACCGCTTTGAAATATATCACGGTAAGGCAGGATAACGCAGTCTGATGCTGTAAAGAAAACCGGTATTTCATCCATTTCAATATATCTCGGGTGAAATTGTATTTTTTCTTCGATTTTTTTTTCATTTATCAATTGATAATAGAAATTCATATCCTCCTTTGGATTTCCCGCTACAATTAAAATAAAATTATTTTCCTTTTCAATTACCCTGGTAAAGGCTTTTAGCAATATATCGAGACCTTTATACTTTCTTATATATCCGAAAAACAGCAGCACGTTTTTGTCTTTTTCAATATTCAACTTTTGTCTGCATTCATTTTTAGTGCCGGCATTTTTAAAAAGGGCGGAATACTCTCCATGAGGAATGACAGCAATTCTTTCTGTATCGGTAAAACTATATTCGTTGATCAAAGCATTTTTATTCGCTTCAGAATGTAATATTAATCCGTCACAAATGCTGTACAGCCTGCTGAAAGATCTTTTGCTGATATTAAAATCGAACAGCCTTAAATGATGTAAAGTTAAAATTGTTTTAATACCTCTACTCTTTAATATCCTGAAAATAAAATTATCAAGAAAGGGAAGTTTTATTTCATGAAAATGTACAATATCCGGCTTCAGTCTGAGTAAAAAAAACAGCACTCTGAGCCTTGAAATCAAATAAATAACGGATTTCAGGATGGGATTATTAAATTTGTAATGAGGTATGATCTTATATTTCACAGGTATATTGTATGAAGCAAGGTTAAAATCAGTCCTTTTAGGAGATATAAGGAAAAATTCAATATCCAGTTTGCTAACTGCTTTAGCCAGGGAGAACACATAATGACCTATCCCCCCTACTCCACTTATGTCAACTATTACAATCTTCATAAAGTTTATAAATCAGGTAATTTTTATTTTCCTAAGCTTAATATACCACAAAAATGTACTTAAATAAACTCGAAATTTGTCATATCGCTGCTTATCTAAAGTAATAATTGAAAAAATGAACCAGGCTATCATTCTAACTGTCACTCCGAAAAACAAAACAATTCTGCATATCAACGAAATTAAATACCACTTATGTTTTCTCAGGTATTTATTCAGGCTGTTGTGCAAATGCAGAAAAGCCTGTATTTTAATATTTGAAGTGCTCTCACCGTGAATATGTATTATTTCAGCACCAGGATAAAATACATTTTTCCAACCGGTTTTCTTTGCCCTGTAACAAAGGTCGGTTTCTTCCGAATATATAAAAAAACGTTCATCAAGCGGTCCGATTTGCTCGATCAATTCTTTTCTGATAAACAAAAATGCTCCAAGCAGTACATTCGCATCTATATTTTTGTCATAATTATAGCATGTACCATGATACTTTCCAAAGAGTTTGATCTTTCCAAAAATTTTTGTTAAAAAAAAGCTCTCAAAAATACTATTCCAGAATCCATGAAAATCTCTTACTGAAGGCTGAACGGTTGAATCAGGATTTAAAATTCTGCACCCTAATATCCCGGTCTCAACATGATTTTCCATATATTTATAGCATTTCATTAAACATTCGCCTTTAACAATAGTATCAGGATTCAGTAATAGTATATATTTTCCCAATGATATTTCTATTCCCTGGTTATTTGCGGCAGCAAATCCCCTGTTATCTGGATTTGATATTACGATCACATCCGAAAACCCAGTCTTGATCATTTCCAAAGTACTGTCAGAAGAATTATTGTCAACAACAATAATCTCCATACCGTTCAATCCGTTAGCAAATAGACTGGTAAGACATTCTTGTATAATGTCTTTAGTATTATAGCTTACAATTATCACAGACAAAGGAATGTCTAAATTCGGAGATTTCATAATAAAAACAATAGTTAGAAAATTAAAGTGCTTTTAAACAGAAAAATTTAACTAAAATTCACTCTAATGTCAATACATTCAACCCTTAAGTGAATTAATTAACGGCTTGATAATACTGAAAATTATTAGTAAAATATCGGTAGAGAAAAATCGTTTGATTTCATTATCTGGAGAGCATTTGAATTTTACAAAGAGAGACAAATCCCATTGATTTCAAACGAGAAATAGCAAGAAATCATAAGGTCCTTTATATTGCCTGACCTTACACGCTGTTAAAATTCTTACTCTATGGAAAAAAAAAGGTCTATTCGGTTGTCTAAAAAACAGGGCTCATCAAAATTAGTGTATACTTCTTTTCATTAGGTAAAATGGATATCATTCCATATTTAGAATCAAATATTACTTCATCCATATATTTTCCTGCATCGTAAATTCTTACATGTTGGTTTATCCATTTATCAGGAATTTCGAGAATGACAGTGAGAGGCTGATCATATATTTGATTTGGAAGCCCATCTGAGATGATAAGTTCGATTCTCGGCATTTCTTTCAAGTTAGCAAGAGAAAAATCAGCACTAATTTGAGCAGTTTCTCTTTCCTTTATATATAAGATTATATCATTTATTGAGGCATTCCAGAAATCTCTCTCCTTTATGGACTGAATATTTTTTTCAAATTCTGATAACTTAAAAAATCCCCAACCTTGTTCATTTCCAATTGAATGATATGCTAAAATTAAAAATGCGTGATTAGATATAGCTTCATCGAGATATTGGATTAACTCATTATTATTGTTTATAGATGAAGAGTCCTGTGTAAAATCAATATCCTGCATAACAAGACAAGGTAACTCGAACCAGTTTTCAGGTGCAAGAATACTATCAGGTACGATTAGAGAGTTTTCATGATAAGAAGTCTTGTGCATTCTCCCGCATAAAAATCCTGCATCTGCTAACGCTTGCTGGGTTTCCTGTTCATATCCATATCCACCCGGATAACCATAAGCAATAGGTTTTAATCCCATTTCACGCATAGAATTATAACACTGTTTAAATGATTGATATGCATCATTATATGAGAGCACATCATGATTTATATGTGTATGACCATGTCCGAAAAAGCCAAACCTATTTGGAATTAAGAAATTAATCATGTATTCAATAAGCTGTGGGTACGCCTCATATCCCTCCGTTACAATTTCATAATCCATGACCATATTATTTTCAATTATAAACTTTTGTACGATTTTATCATTTTCACTTGGAGGCCATCCACTGTCATAAGTTAAAGAAATTGCTGCAATATGGTTATTATACCATTTTGCTATTTGAACTCCATTTCCTCTATCATTATCAATGGAAATAATATTACTGCTTTTACTGCATTTATCAAAAGAGATCAATAATATTATTAATAATATGTTCTTTATGATTTTCCATATATTTATAGCATTTCATTAAACATT
>JBHPGK010000077.1:0-14942 GCA_042570605.1 Candidatus Zhuqueibacterota bacterium | reverse complement strand
GTTATGGGAGAAGGTGTCTATCCCTTCAGGGAAATTGTTGAAAGATTGGGGAATGATAAAGGGTTCGACGGCATCCCTGGCGTGGCTTACAAAAAAAACGGAGAATTTCTAAAAACTGATTTTTCGAATTCTTTTAACCTTGACGATTTTCCTTTCCCGGACAGGAACCTCACAAAAAAATACAGGGGACGTTATTTCAGTGAATGGATGAAACCGCTTGCTTCGATCCGTACGTCAAAGGGATGCCCGTTCAGGTGTAATTTCTGTGTACTCTGGAAAATTACCGATGGCAAATATTTTAAACGGGAGCCGGAAAAGATCGTCGAGGAACTTGCCGGGATAAAAGAAGAATTCGTTTTCTTTGCAGACGATGAATCCCTGGTCGACTCAAAACGGATGATAAAACTTGCGGAATTAATAAAAAAGGCAGGTATAAAAAAACGCTATTATATATACGGACGGAGCGACACTATTGCAAAGAATCAAGAACTGCTGAAACTGTGGAAAGAAATCGGACTGGAGCGGATATTTATTGGAATGGAATTTTACAGGGACAGCGATCTGGAATATATCAAAAAAAGTTCAACGATTGCTCAAAACGAAAAAGCAGTACAGATGCTCCAGGGCATTGGTGTTAATATATATGCTTCGTTCATTATTCGTCCTGAATACACTAAACAGGATTTCCGGGATTTTATAAAATATATCCGAAGCCTGGAACTGCAGTTTGCTTCTTTTGCAGTTCTTACTCCATTTCCGAAAACCGATTTTTATGAACAGGTAAAAGACCGGATGATAACACATGAATACGAATATTTCGACCTGATCCATACACTTCTGCCGACAACCCTTCCGCTGAAAGAATTTTACAGTGAATACCTTAAAATATTCAACAAGGCGATCCCGCCTTTAAAAGGAATAAAACTCCTCAGGAAATTCCCTCTTAGAGAAATCCCTCATATTATAAACATCACTCTGAAATGGAAAAAACGCCTCAAAAATATCTATCTGGATTATGAAAGAACAGGACAGCAGTAGAATGCAATTCCAAATAAATGTAAATTAATAATAATCAGGATCAAAATAATTATCAATTTTAACGTAAAACAGCCTGTACTTTTTCAGCTTCTCCAAAGATTCTTATTTCAAGTTTAACATGCGCCTCTTTACTGCCTGAAAATTTACAGTCAAAAGAAAGTGAATGCGAACCATTATCGACCGTAAATTCATCAGCATCTATTTTTAACTCTTTTATTTTCTGCCAGTTCTTACTGAAGATTACCGCTTTATCATCACCGGAATATTTTATGGTCTGCCCCGGCTCCAGAGTAACAGGCAGTTCAATTTGTTTGAAATTATTTATCTCAAATAAAAGATCTTTTACATTTCCGCCGACGGATGTCAGTATAAAGCTCAGGGGCTGTTTTTCAGCAGGATTTTCGAAAGAAAATGTGGAATAGATGGGTTCTCCCGGCTGTTTCTCTTTTTGTTCATGTTTGAATTTATATGAATAAACCTGGTATAAATTCCATTCGTTCTCTTTGATAGATTCCAGCTTGAATTCATTCTTGATGTCCTGCATTCGTTGCCGCTGGATTTCATTAAATGCACCTGCCATTCTTGCTTTTTCCCATTCACCTAAAAGTTTCAGGATCTCTTCCATATGACCGTTTGCATCCAGTGATCTATAATCGGAATAAAATGCATAACCGGCATTGAACGCCGCGGAACGAGCCAGCATCCATTCAATATCTTCAATACTGGTTTCAGAGGTCATTTTAAACCAGCCCAGCATACCCGGCATGAAGTTTCTTTGAAAATATATCTGATTACGCATGCGGTATGCGGTCTGGCTTTCACGAAAACCGGCATACCAGGGTTCACCCCAGTTCATCCGTGTGTAAATATGCCAGAAAAAATGACCCGACCGGCTGGCATCAGCGATGTAATGCCTTTTTATTTTCTCATCCAGGTTATCATACCATGTTTTTGTGAACAGAACTTCGCCGTAATTCCCCATCCCGGTGGAGTGGTTACCCTCCAATCCGTCAAATGAGATCTGCCTCAAACCGGTTTTGTTAAATAACTCAGCAATGTGTTTTGAAACTTCAATGCTTAATTCCGGATTCGTCAGAAATACCTTATAACCGTGATCTGCAAGTTTACTGATCCTGTCACCTTTTTTGTGTGATGAAACTGAGGTTCCGAAAGCACCCCGCTGACATTCCAACAACTTCCAGGGTGCTTTATCAGAAACTCCGCCATAGCGGATTAGCTCATTATCAATAACAACAGTTTTTAAATGGTTCCTTTCAAACTGGTTGAAAAAGTCTGGAGACTCGATAAAAATTTCTGTTTGTTTTGGGTCGATATCCCGTGTAATAACACTACTGCCGACTTTTGCAAGTCGTTTGTCCGGGACCGGCGTTACATACGGATCATTAGTCGTGATAAAATTGGACAAAGTATGAACGCCGACCATTATTCCCATAGGTTCTGCTTTTTCAACGCAGCGTTTCAAACTTTCAATACCATCAGGAAAATATGCCTCCTTTAGTTTGAAGTGTCCCCAGGTTTCAAAAGGATCGGAATGATACAGGTATCTAAGTCCTGCTTTTTTTGTGATCTCCAATGCTTTATCCAGGTCTTTTTCACTAAAATTAAGTATTATGTAGGCTGCGGAAGCCGAAGGAGCAGTCTTGCCCCACTGCCCATCGATTTTGGGATGAGGCAGACCCTCCGCAAGTTCAACTGCTCCGATCGTTTCCAGAGTTTTTTCCACAGGACAGCCGAATAAAGCGATCTTGGAACCGGTAACTCCACCGTCTTTATATGCCGGCGCTGTATATTTTTCATGTCCCCAGTTCTTTATGATCCGGTCTTTGTCCCTGTTGCGGCAGTAAGCCTGCAGAGTGCTTCCAAATTTTGTCGGTTTTGCCGCCTCTACCGAATAAAGAACTCCTTTTTTCCCTTTGTCAATATCATAGTTCTCATCTGATTCAAAAATATTCATCTGCGGAAGATGATCGTTTTCATTCCACGGATAACCACCAAGCGTTTTTATGTTTAACGCCTGTATTCCGATTGAGAAACTTTCCCCTCGAACGACACCAATAGTTTCACCGATTATTTTATTTATTGTGGTTGGATAGGGACCCCACACTATTAATTCAATATTTTCATTATCAGAGATATCTGCCAATTCAAAAGTCAGGTGAGTTTCTTTTGATTCCACCTTGATCCCGGCATATATACCGTTTTGAAAACCCAGGGTAATGATCCGGCTGTTTTCATCATAATCAGCAGACAAGGGGAGGTGAATTTCATTCTGAATTCTTATGGACAAAAGCGGAGCGGAGGTATTTGCTGCTGAATAGTCTTTCCCTGAATCCTTATCAATAAAATTCTCTATGATACCCTGCCGGTTCAAAGAAATTTTGAATGTTTCCGTTTCAAAATTAAAAAATTGATCTTTCATAGAACATGAAATTAATAGCATGAAACAGGTTATAAGCAAATAAACATTACGTCTCATTATAATTTCCCTTTTTTTTTAGACAAAATATTATTCACCCTTTTCATATTTGTACACCGGAAATTTAAAATAAATACCAGATTTTTGTCCCCCCTGTGACTATTTGCAGACCAGGATTCTTTTTATATTCAAAGCTGAAGTCAACACAAATATAATGTTCGATCAATTTGAATTCAAGGGAATTAATAATACTCCGGAAATTATCTTCAGGATTATTATGACAGCTTTTACTTCTCCAGCCACTTTTTAAATGATCCGGCACGGGCTTTGCTTATCAATATCTTATCCGGTGAAGCAGGATCTGCGGTAGCCAGAAAACGCCTGTTAAAATAGATTTCTCACCCCTCCTTCGTCAAGGATTCGAAATGACAGGATTGACTTGTCATTTCGAGCGATCCCGCTAAGCGGGAAACGAGAAATCCAGGATTTCTTGCACTTTATAAAAAACATAACAAATAAAAAACAATTTCAATCTACTATTATCATCTCATTCCTCTTGCCATACCTCTTCCTATTTTGCTTCCGAATCTCAGGACGAAGCTCAGCATATAATACCTGCCGATAGTATTTTTTTCCTGTGCCATGATATAGTTCGGACCGTACATCTGCTGGAAACTGGTGAATTTATTTAACAGGTCATACCCCTTCAATAAGAATCCGGCTTTACCTCCTTCCAGGAAATAATAGCTGACGCTTGTATTGACCAAAGGTATATTCCTGGAATCTTTGAAACTTTCTGCATTATAGTTATAAATCATAGCCTCAGTCCCAAGGCTCAAATTTTCAAACAGGGAGTAATAAATTTCAGTATAATAGCTTGTGTTCCAATAGGAATTGTTCAGGTTTTCTGAAACAGAGAACTTTGTGATCGTCTTACTTACAGAACCTCCGATCCGTATATCCAGGTTTGACTCTCTGCGGTTCGAAAAATTCAGATCCAGTGAGTGCGTCATTGTCTTCTGGATATTTTCCTCTGAATTTATAACGCTTACACCTCTGGTCCACAGTTCATTTAACTTTGCATTAATATTTATTCCAAGGGAGCGTATCGGTGTTGAGAAATTACTGTTTGAGGAAATATAATAAGAATAGGGCACATTTACAGGGGTGTTCATTTTTGTCAGGTCTTCATTTATTGTTTGTGAAGTGCTGATCTTATCCTTCGTATATCCGGCATTCAGGCGGGTAAAAAAGGATGTAAATGAAAAAGCGTCGAATAATGACCACATAAAATAAACATTGTGCCTGTACTCCGGTATAAGGTCGGGATTCCCCTTGTAAACGGATAGCTGATTTTGAGTATTTGTTACCGGCAGAAGCTGATTTAGTCCCGGCATACCTACGCTCGAAAAATATCCTGCTTCTATTTTTCTGCCCTTGCGGTAAAGGTTCCTGTAACTGATCCGTGGCAGAAAATAGAAATAATCCGATTCACCGATAGAACTGTTGTTCAGTATCTTATCGAACTTGACTTTACGGGCTGCAACACTGAAATTTAGAAAAGTATTGGATGTTCCTCTCTGCAGCGAGATTTGAGGCCTGAAAAATGATTCGCCTGTTTCGAAATTAAAACTCAAAGAGTCTACTTTCGCGCCTGCTGCTCCATAATCGCGGTTAAGGTCTCTATTATTTGTTCCAAAATTAAAACCTGCATTTAATGTCCAGAACTTGCCGAGCTTTTGTACTATTGTCGGATCAAAAGAAAACGAGCGGTTATCGGTATTATTATCCTGATACTCCTCACTGATAGTCGAGTTGTAGGGTTCGAATATTGTTTTTCTATTTGTCCAGTCCAGTTCCGAAGTATTTTTATTCTGGTTATAATAAACTGTGGTCTTAAGCTGCGTATTATTTCCGTTCAGCTTTAGAATATCATTGCCAAATACATAAAAATCACCCTGATCGGATCTGCTGCCGGCTGTATTATCAAGATTGTTAACCGGTATTTCGTTAAGCCGCGTATCGGTAAATGTATAAGAAGTGGATTTATTTAATATTGAGTTCCCACCTCCACGTATGATCATGTTATGACTATTATTAAATTTATGGTGTATGCCGAATCTTAATGTTTGCGGAGTGTTCCTTTCGTCTGTATCCATATCCGAATCCTGGTAATAAGAACCTTCCTTAATAAAATTCTCAGTTGATGTTATCTGGTTAAGATCCGTTTTTGTCGAGTTGACCAGATAACTGATATAGTACCGATTGTTTTTCTCGCCGTAATACAGCAGGTTTATTCCACCTCCGCCAGTGGTGTTCACACCGCTTGGCTGCTGTCCGCCCTTTCCTGAAAAACCGAATTCATTGATATTGTTATACATGCCTAAAACTGCAGCCTGGACACTGCTTGAAAACCGGTACAGATCTCCTTTGACTTTATAGTGGCCTCCGGTCCCGCCTCCAACTGCCTCATTTCCAAAGTATCCCCTTTTGTGGTCTTCATTTAACAGGAGATTGATCGTCCGGTCACGTTCTCCGTCCTCGATCCCCATAAATTCAGCTTCTTCGGTTTTTTTGTCATATACCTGGACTTTATCTATAGCTTTGGCTGGGAGATTCTTTGTCGCTACCTTCGGGTCGCCGCTAAAGAACTCCTTGCCGTCAACCAGTACTTTGGTTACATCTTCACCGAGGGCTTTCATATCACCATTTTTATCTACTTCAATTCCCGGTATCTTTTTCAAAAGATCTTCTACTACTGCTCCTTCCCTGGTTTTAAATGCTCTTGCATTGAACGATACGGTATCTCTTTTAAATTCCATCGGTATACGCTCGGCGGTGATCACTACCGTCTCTCCAATATTTTCCGAATCCTTCATCACTTTATCGCCAAAGTCCTCACCAAGTTCTGACGGAATAGTAACATTCTCATAGATCACATCCATGCCTACAAAGGAAAACTGCATAATGTACTTACCGGATTCGATATATTTTATCTGATAATAACCCTTATCATCGGCAACATCATAATACTTTACAGTTGAGTCTGCAGGGCTTAACAAAACAACTGTAGCGTAGACAAGAGGGTCGCCTCTTTGATCGACAACCCTGCCTTTGATCGAGTTCTGTGCGAAACCCGGAATCGTGAAACCCAGTACCATGAGTAATATCAATATTATTCTCAGTTTAATGTTCATATTTTATCACCTTTTTCATCTGTTTTCTCTCTTCTTATCTTCTCATTCCTCTTCTTTTTCCGGCTGTTTCTTTCCATTCTTTTACTTTCTCTGCAACGGTTTTGTCAAATTCTTCCTGTGTCACTTTTTTACCTTCACCGGGTTTAGAAAACACCTCTTCTTCCGGAGGTGCCAGGTCAACTGATTCAGCAATGAAAGCGAATTCACCGTGTATCTCCACTGCCAGGATCAGTCCGGGCAGGCCGGAAAACTCATCCGGACCGATAAATACGGGTATTTCGGGTGTGTACCATGCGGTGACAGTATTGTCTCCCTTTTTCAATTCCGCACCCATACAGTTAAATCTGAGTACTTTTACTCTTTTGTTTATCAGCTTCCATGGCTGATTCTCGATCGGACCTGTGACAAGGAAATACCGTGTCATAAATTCTACCTGTTTGGTTCTCTCTTTATTTGAAAGATCATTATAGACTTTCTCTGTCTCAGCTTCGGGCGGTTTCCTCATTGCGGCACCCATAAGCGCCCTCTGCAGTCTCGGGTTTGGCGCCGCTTCTTCCACTGTATTATCTTTTTCATAAAGGGAAACCTCACTCGTAAAGTACAGTACTTTTGTCTGGTTACTCTCTTTAGGCAGTTGTGCCAGAAATTCTTTTATTCTGGGCTGAGCATCTCCTTTTGGATCAAATATCTTATCAAAATTATATTTTTTTGTCTGCCGGTACTTAACGATCCCGCCCTTAATGCTTTGGGCAGATACATCCCCTGCAGCAAAAATTAACATTAAACCGGCTAAATATGGATAAAAAAATGTTTTCTTCATAGTGCTGTGCCCTTTTTTCTAAAATATTTTATTTGCTCCGTAATAAGTTTCGCAAATAAGAACATCCTGTTTATCAAAAAGCATGTGAAACTGACAAAACAGAACCTGAACCGACTAAAAATTTGAATGAAATTCCCTCTTGCTCAGTCTATCCTGCATCTGTTTCGCCGGGCGAGGTGTTCTTTCACAAATTGATCACTTTTGTGACACCCTGCCATTTTTCTGCATTTTCGCTGGGCGAGGTGTTCTTTCACCTCGCCATTTATATATATTAATCCAATTTTATTGCAAAGATGTCAAGAATTGACCACTTTGTGGAAGAACACCTTTGCATGCATTAAAACGAAATTTCTAATCATTTAATATATTGTTTTTTTACATTTTTATTCTGTTTTGCCTTATTATCCTCCTCCCATTCTTTCACCTTGTCTTCAACGATCCTGCTGAATTCTTCCTGTGAGACCTCTTTACCTTTACCCTTTTTATACAGCACGTCTTTTTCGGGTGGAGTAAGATCTACTGATTCAGCTACGAAAACATATTCACCGTTTATCTCTACAGCCAGTATCAGTCCGGGCAGCCCGTAAAACTCATCTGGACCGGCTGAAAGAGGAATTTCAGGCGTAAACCACGCCGTAACAGTATTGTCTCCCTTTTTCAATTCTGCACACATACAGGTAAAATCCAGCACTTTCACCCTCTTGTTCACCAGCTTCCACGTTTTATTTTTCATCGGACCTGATACCAGGAAATACCGGGTCATAAACTCAACCTGACGGATTATCTCATTTTTCCCGAAATCATAAAATACCTTTTCCAACTCAGGTGAGGGTTTTTTAACGTAAGATGCTTTTGTCAATGCCTGCTGCAGTTTTATCTGCGATTCTGCGTCCATAAGGCCAGATTTTTCACCGGGGACTTCCTGATAAAGGGCAGCCTCACTCGTAAAGTACAGAACTTTTGTATACGTGCTGTTTTTCGGTAATGCTGCCAGCCAATTCTGTATTTCAGGATTTTTATTCCCTTTAAGATTAAATACTTTTTCGAAATCGTATTTTTTGTTCTGCCTGTACTTCACAACTCCACCCTTAATGCTTTGGGCAAATAGATCCCCTGCAAAAAAAATGAACATTAAAGCGATTACAAACGAATAAAAAAATGTCTTTTTCATAGTGCTGTTTCCTTTATTCACTTTATTATATTTTGCTGTTTTTCTTTCCTGCTCCGGTTCTTTCACCTGCCTTCATTCTTTTCGGGCCCCATTTTTTGAATCCGGTCATTTTCATTTTTGCTTCTTCTTCAGTCAGTTTTCCTTCATCGACAGCTTTTTTCAGGATTTGCCAGAATTGTTTGCTAAGATTTTGTTGTTGTTGCCAGTATTGTTCTTTAGTTATACCCTCCCTATCCCATTCACCGTTTTTCATTTTTCCGGTAAGCTCTTTCTCAAAATAAGCAATTTTCATTTTTGCTTCTTCTTCGGTCAGTGTTCCAATGGTTACTTCATATTGCAGCTTTTTCTGCATATTTTTTCGATATGATTCTTTATCTGAAGCATTAATTGGTTTTGCATCGGTAAAACTGGTTTGCTGACGCTGTTCAGCCAATTCGTTAACTGCATCGGTGTTTACACGCCAGCCAAAGCTGAGAGGGATCACTGTTACGGCACAAAACAGGACAAGTACCTGCATCCACCTCGGGTTCGACCGGTACAGTTTGTCTGATACTATCATTTTGAATCTTTTTACCAGGAATCCGCCGCTGTTGATCTCGCTTGCCATTGCAGGCGGGCGGTGAGCTGGAAAGGCAAGATATTCGACTGCCTTCAGGAGTGAATCTGCATACGTTTTGCGTTTTAGCTTCATGCTGGTAATAACCAGAGCATCACAGCATAACTCTTCATTTGCGCGTAAGTTGTACCGCGCCCACCACATAACAGGGTTCCACCAGAAACCGACACAAGCCAGCCACTCTATCCACCGGACCATGTAATCTCTGCGGCGTACATGTGCCAGTTCATGCGCCAGGACCCATTTGAACTGCCGGGGGTCCATTTGATCGCGTAATACAGCCGGAATAAAGATCCGCACCTTCCCTCCAACCCACCACACCAGCGGCTGCAGATGAGAGGATGTCATATAGATATCGGGAACAGTCCTCATGCCTAACCGGTCCGCGATCTGTGACGCCATAATTTGCAGCTCCTGCGGTGCAGCTTTAGAAGTCTCATGAAGCAGGCGGTTGAACCTGAATATCCTTGTCAGAGATAAAGTAAAGACTACAAGGCTTCCAGCCAGCCAGAACAGAGACAGTTCTTTTTTCCTGTTATCCAGCATCGAATACCATGTTTCCGGTGAATCGAAAACGTGCAGTAAATTTTGTTGTGAATTGTTCATCATGGAGACGGCAGTTGTCTCCGACTGACCCGGGATCGTGGTTACGGGAATGGTCACGGCAGGGGGCGTGATCAATTTTACAAAAACAAGCAGCCAGAGTAAGTGTGAAAGGCGCGGTCGCTTGGCTATTGCTCCAACTGCCATTGCAGCAAGAGCCAGGACAAGCGAGAGAAACACATTGCTTAACCCAAACTGAAAAAGAAGATCAGTCATTTTTTCCTCCCGCAGCTCCGGACTCATCAAGGATAGCTTTGATCTTTTTGATATCATCACTGGATATCTTGCTTTCTTCAACGAGATGTGTGATCAATGGGGCAAAAGAACCGGCTGTCAGTTTTGATGCAAGTGATTCCAACTGCATGCCGGCATATGCCTGGCGCGATACTCTGGCAGTGAACTGATGAACGAACTGACTGCTGTCTTTTTCGATGAATTCTTTTTCTTCCAGACGCTGCAGCAATCTCTGAACTGTGCCGTGCTGCGCTTTCGAAGAATGAGAATAGAGCTGCTCACGTATCTGCCGTGCGGTGAGCTTTTCATTGCTCCACAGCAGGTCCATGACTGCCAGCTCTGAGTTAGCTAAATGCGGTTGTTCCATTTGAAATCTCTCCAATTTTTTACGGTTCTACGACATTCTATCGTATATATACGACACAAAGTCGTAAATGTTCCCAAAAAAATTTAACCATGTTTAAATTTTTTAGCCTACGGAGGTGTTATTCACCTTCGTGTCCAAAAGCAGTTGAGGTGTCACAAAGCGATCATTTCGGGAAAGAACACCTCAACACGCCGTTAAATTTTAATTCAATAAATTGTTGAATTTTATAGATAAAGTATAAACAATTAATTCCCTACAGTTGGTAAAAGGCAAGTGAAACGGACAAAACAGGGAGTGAAATGACTTAAAAGCATTGTCAAATTCAAGTAATTCATTTCAGTTTCATTCCAGCCTTCGTGAGTGTTTCCCAACTGATTTCTAAGAAAAAAATATAAATAGTGTGTCATTATCCTCCAGAGGCAGATCCCGCCCAGGTGTGACGAGGGAGTCCCGTCCCGGTATATCGGGATGGAGACGACCGTCGTAATCTCCTTCCATCGGACAAAAAAGCCATATAGCAGAGGGATTGCGGATACGTCCCGCCATAGGCTGTGGCTTCGTCGCTTTGCTACCTCGCGATGACACTTTTGGCTTAGACTACAAATAAAGAAACGTGTGGATTAATCTCCACACGCTTCTTTATTTTCTTTATTGCTTATTCGGCTAAACTTTTTTTATATCTTCCGCCGGCAGGGTTGGATAAAGATTCTGAAGTTACTATTGATCCGGTATCTGAAAAGCAAGACATTTTAGATCTCCTTTCAGGGAATTTACGGCGGTCTTTTATTGATTTTGATTTTTAAATTTAGAAGATATTAATTCAAATTTACCTTATTATTTTAAATCATTATTGTTATTTTCAGGATTAAGTGGGCTTAAACATGTTTTATTATTTGAAGAATTTAATCCGGAACCATATTTTTTTCAATTCTGTTTTAATTGTTAAATAAATGATAAAAGTTTTTTGCTTAAGATACAAAAGGAAAAGTCATAACAATGAAACCGAGAGTTTTTTTGTTTTTTGTTTTACTGATGATCAGCGCCGATCTATTTGCCCAGAGGACAGGAACTATAACCGGAAAGGTTATAGATGAACGAAGCAAGGAACCGTTGATCGGGACTAATGTGATAGTCATGGATACAAATTTGGGAGCTTCTACTGATATAAATGGAAATTTTATAGTAAAAAATGTTCCCGTAGGAACATACAGATTGAGATTCAGCTATCTTGGTTTCGAAACAGTTTTTAAAACAGATGTGGTTGTTATAACTGCAAATCCTGTATCTGTGGATGCTGAATTAAAAGAAAATGTAATTGAAGGTCAAAACATAACAATAACAGCCGGTTATTTTGATGAAGAAGAAGAGACACAGCCAAGCACAATCGGATTGACACGTGAAGAAATCCGCCGTTTTCCGGGCGGATTTGAGGATGTTGTGAGAACAGTCTCTACACTGCCGGGTGTTGCAATAAATGCAGCCGGAGGAAGGAACGACCTTCTAGTTCGCGGGGGCGGACCATCGGAAAACCTGTATTTGATCAACAATATCGAAGTCCCGAACATTAATCACTTCGGCACACAGGGGAACAGCAGCGGCAGTTTAAGTTTTGTAAATCTCGATTTTATTAAAAATGTTTCCTTCTCAACCGGAGCATTTGGTTCCCAGTACGGTGATAAAATGTCTTCAGTATTGTCATTAACCATGCAGGATAAGATCCCGGAATCCTTCGAAGGTAAGTTGACTATTTCTGCAACACAATACGGCATTGATTTTAACAAACCTTTCAGTAATAAAGGAAATTTGATTTTTTCTGCCCGGAAAAGCTATCTCGACCTGATATTTAAAGCTGCAGGACTGCCTTTTGTACCTGTATATACAGATTACAATATCATTCTAAATTATGAGCTTTCTCCCAAAGACAGAATATTTTTCCTTGGATTATCTGCTGTGAATAATGTGGACCGTGATCAAAGCTCATTGGAAAACCGTATTACAAATGCAGGAATTCTGGATAATACTCAATACCAGGGCATCGCTGGATTGAATTACCGGCGTCTGATGAACAACGGATACCTCGATATTACCCTTGGAAGTAATCTTTTCCGCTACCGTCTCAGCCAGATCGATGAAAACGAGAGTGAGTATTTTAAAAGTAATGCGGATGAATGGGAGACCAGCCTGAAATTACAGCGCTACTGGATAATATCAAAGAACCTCGGGGTCATTGGAGGTGTTTCGTCAAAGTTCATCCGCAATAACAATACAACTGTTTTTGCCGATACCATTTATGACAGGGGCGGTAACCGGTTTCCTGTTGCTTCTTCCGGTCTTGATCCATTAATTCAAACTGACAAAAAAACTCAAAAATATGCGGTGTTTACTGAATTTGACTGGATTGTTAATCAGGATCTAAACTTAAACGCCGGAATTCGGGCTGATTACTACGGATTTTTGAAAAATAAATTGTATTTCGCACCGAGAATCTCGGCAAAATATAAATTAACTCAAAAACTATCTATCCGTGCAAGCGGGGGAATTTATTATCAGTCACCTTCCAATGTCTGGACAATAAATCCGGTTAACCGGCAACTTAAAGCTCTGCGGAATGACATGGGTGTTTTCGGATGGGACTATCTTTACCGGAATGATCTGAGAATATCTGTGGAAGGTTTCTATAAAAAATACAGGCAGCTACCGGGCGGAATAGTGCCGGGCATTACTGATTATATTGTATTGACCAACACCGGCACAGGTTTCGGAGGCAGAGAGGATGATTTCCAATCATTTGGTTATTATGACCTCACTTCTACAGCAGCGGGAAGATCTTTTGGTGCGGAACTTCTCATACAGAAAAAATTTTCCGAAACGCCTTTTTATGGGTTGTTGAGTATTACCTACGGAAAAAGCGAATTTACAGCAAATAACGGCAAAACTTATCCCGGTCAGTATGACCAGCGGTTCATCTTTAACCTGACCGGCGGATATATTTTTAATTCAAAATGGCAGATCTCCGGTAAATTCAGATATTTCACCGGTGTGCCGATCACACCTGTTTACAGACCTTCCGAGAATACGCTAAATCCGGGATCTATTCAAAATTTGCCTGCAGAGTACCTGACAGGCAGGACACCTGCAGGCCATCATCTGGATATTCGTGTTGACCGCTATTTTAACTTCACCAACTGGACTATGATAGTTTATCTGGACATTCAGAATATCTATAATTACAAAATACCGCAGCGCCCCGCATATGATTTCTGGGAGGATAAAATTATCACGTCAAGCAGTATAGGAATATTACCGTCCATAGGCATCAGTTTTGAATACTGATAAGTTTTTCATTACTGAACATAATTCGGGGCATAATTCGAAACATAATTCGGGGACACAATACTAATTATTGACAATTGATCATTCTCGGATAATTCGGGGACACAATACTAATTATTGACAATTGATCATTCTCAGGTTATATTTTAGTATGGCACGAATTGCAAGGGTTGTAGCACCGGATTATCCGCATCATATTATTCAGCGGGGTAACAGAAGACAGCAGACCTTTTTTTGTGATGAAGATTATGCTTTTTACATTTCAACAACCGCTGAATGGTGCGCACGGAATAAAGTTACAATATTGAGTTATTGTTTAATGCCAAATCACGTACATTTTATAGCTGTACCTGAAAATGCTGAAGGTCTTAGAAGAGCTTTCGGAGAAGCCCACCGGCGATATACGAAGAGAATCAATACTCGTGAAAAATGGTACGGATATTTATGGCAGGGTCGTTTCATATCTTATATACTTGATACAAGTCATCTTATTACAGCCTCACGGTATATTGAGTTAAATCCGGTACGTGCGGGTCTTGTGAGGTCACCTGAGCAGTGGCAGTGGAGCAGCGCACGAGCACACATAGATAAAAAAGATGACCAATTATGCACCGTGTTACCTCTTCTTGAATTAGCTGGTAAAGAGTGGCATTCGTTTTTAAATGAAACCATTCCTGACGACCAGGTGGAGGAATTACGCAGGCATGAACGGTCAGGGCGGCCGCTTGGTACTAAAGGGTTTGTAATTGAGCTTGAAAAAAAATTAAAACGGTCGCTATTTCCAAAGAAACGGGGACCTAAATTTAAAAAAACCAAAAATAATTAGTATTGTGTCCCCGAAATATTTTGTGCAAAAATAATTAGTATTGTGTCCCCGAAATATTTTGTGTCCCCGAAATATTTTGTCCCCGAAATATTTGCAATTTAAATACAAGATTTTGACTTAATGTTATCACGACCTGGAGCTATAAAGATTTGCACCGTTAGGGGCAAGAATTGGCAGGATTTTCCACAGATTTCATTTTCACAATAAACCTCCAAGGGCTGCGGTTATGGCTTCCCCGTTGACGCCGCTGGATTCTTCGGGCTTCACCTTGCCGACAATAAAGACATTATTTACATGGCT